>NZ_JBSXNI010000028.1:0-3726 GCF_056857555.1 Acinetobacter sp. L-24
AAATACGCACTAATATCTACCAACCCACCTTGTCACAACAACTAACAGTTTTAAGAAACAATCAGATCGTATCGACACGACGGGAGGGTAAACAGATTTTTTATCAATTAAGCGATATGCGCGTGTTAAAAATCATGCAGATACTCTATGAAATTTATTGCAGTCACGATTAAGGTTCTGTCGCATTTCACCCTTTACAGTATCTAATCTAGTTCTTAATGCGATAGAACCATTTAACATAATGGCTGTTATACGAAATTAATGGATGTTCATATAGATTACTTGCATATTGTATTCGATCGAATACAATATAGTGAGAAGAGAAGGAATCCTCATGATTGAAATTAAACGTCTGCCAGAATTTGATGAATGGTTGGATGGCATTAAAGACAATATGACCCGTATCCGCCTGAATCGTCGATTAGATAAGGTTCAACGTGGAAACTGGGGAGACATTAAACCTCTCCAAGATGGCGTTTGGGAAATGAGAGAATTCTTCGGTTCTGGATGGAGGATGTATTACATCCAACATGGTGACGTTGTGATTGTAATGCTTGGTGGTGGAGATAAATCAACTCAACAACAAGACATCGATCGTGCAGTCAAACTATCGAAAACGTTGGAGGATTAAAATGGTTAAAGTAGCTGATTTACCAAGTTTTGATATGGCTGAGTCACTCAAAACTGAAGAAGACATTGTGATTTATCTCAATATGGTTCTTGAAGAGAATGATCCAGCTGAATTAGCTCATGCGCTTGGTGTTATTGCTAAAGCTCGTGGCATGACTCAAATCGCTAAAGAAGCAGGGATTGGGCGTGAGGCACTCTACAAAGCCCTACGTCATGATTCAGCACCACGTTTTGATACAATTAATCGTGTAGTAAATGCTTTAGGCTTAAAACTCACAGTACAACACGCCTAAAGCTTTAAAAAATATAGTAAAAATGGGAGCTAAAGGCTCCCATTTTTAGATTCCTATAACGTGTATTATGTTAATTTTAGAGAAACTCATAAATGAATATAATAATTTGATTAAAATCCATTCTCTAAAATTCGGATATCAACACCAAGCACATCACCTTTTATCTTAAAGTGATGTTCTTGCATATGTACGGTTACAAGGTGGGCATCTAAATGTTTGATACTTTTCCATTTTTCCAACATAACGACTGTATTTTTCAATGGCGCCTGATAAGACGCATGACTCTCATGATTAATAAGTAATTCGTAGCCAAAACAACCATCTTCTTCAAGCACTGTTGGTGTGATCTCCTTGAATGAATTGATTACATGTTGCAGATGCTTTGAACCGGGTTTTACTTTAATTTCAGCAATAATTGTTAACATCATTTACCTCTATATCACTGATGCAGAAAAATTACGGATCAAATGTTGGCGATAGTCATCTTTTATTTGTGGTAAGTTTGGTGCTTTGATGACGTCATGAGCAATAAATGTTGACATGCTTTGCATACCAAGAAACTCATTGGCTTTTCGAAAAGGCAAATAAACCCCATCTACACCTCTCCCCTCAAAAAATTGTTTTGGATCAGTAAATGCTTCAGCAGGTGCATTCCAAGTTAATGACAGCATAAATTTTTTGCCACGCATTAAGCCTCCCGAACCATATTTTTTAGAAGTATCCGAACGTGAACGACCATCATTAGCGTATATATGACCATGACCTTCAGTAAATACATCATCAATATATTTTTTTACTGTCCATGGTGCACCCATCCACCAGCCTGGCATTTGATAAATAATAGCATCAGCCCAAAGATATTTTTTTACCTCCTCTTTTGGATCAAAAGCACTATCAGCACGCGTAACTTTAACTTTATGACCTAATTTGGTTAACACTTCTTCTGCTAAAATTGTCAAGGTATCATTCAATTCACCATTAGAATGAGCAAAAGTTTTAGCACCATTGATAATTACAATATTATTCATCTTCATCCCAAATTGAATAGAGAAGTACAATATAAATTTAAGATCCATCAACATAAATGCAATTATTAACAAAACATTATTGATTAATTGTTAATAATTAAAATTAATATATAATTAAAAATGATTTTTTATTAATGATTTACTTAGATATGAAATCTACATTTGATGAACTTTTAGTATTTGTTACGATCGCTGATTGTGGCTCTATAGTGAAAACAGCAGAACAATTAAATCAAACAACATCTGCTATCAGTCGCACATTACAACGCCTCGAAAAAAAATTAAATGTTAAATTAATCGAACGTACAACCCGTAGCCTTAATCTTACCTATGATGGAAAAATTTTTTTAGAAAGAGCAAGAAAATTACTTTCTGATTTGAATGAAGCTGAAGAGTTGTTAATTAATCCAGGTACTGAACCTACAGGCTTAATTAAAATAGATTCAGCAACACCGTTTGTATTGCATGTAATTATTCCATTAATACCAGAGTTTATAGAACGATATCCAAAAATCAGTATTGAACTAACTAGTCATGATCATGTAATTGATTTATTAGAGCATAAAATAGATGTTGCTATACGATTTGGTGATCTAGAAGATTCAAGTCTCTATGCAAAATTATTATATAAAAGTCGTTTGTATATCGTTGCTAGCGCTGAATATCTCAAAAAAAATAACTTACCAAAATCTATTATTGAGTTAAATCAACATAGATTATTAGGATTTAGCCATCCTTTGCATTTAAATAATTGGCCAATTTACATAAATGATCAACTATATAAAACTTCACCATCTATTACAGCTTCTAATGGCGAAAGTGTTCGTCAACTTGCTTTACAAGGCGTAGGAATCGCTTGTCTCTCTGAATTTTTAATTTTAAAGGATATAAAAGAAGGTAAATTAATTGCTTTATTTGAAGATGAAATAAAGATTCATGAGCAAAAAATCCATGCTGTCTATTACAAAAAAAATTATATACCTAAGAGAGTTAGATTATTTATTGATTATTTATATGAAAAATTACAACAGCTTAATTAATTTTAAATGGATTTTTCAAACCAAAGTCTGAAAAATCCACCAAATCACTACCCATTTAACATAATGGAGGTTATGCAAAGTCGACTTGTAATGCAATTTGCATTACACTGTTCCTAGTACATTAAATACTTGGGAAATATGATGGCTACTGTTAACTTCAGGATCGATGAAGCCCTTAAAGAAAAATCTTATTCAATCCTTAAAGAGCAAGGTATTGCACCTACGGATTTCTTCACTAGTATTCTTGAGTATGTTGCTACGACTGGGAAACTGCCTGTCAAAAAAGCTTTGCTTTCGGAAGAAGATGAAGAATTATTAGCTCTTGTCCGTAAGCGCATTAATGATCCTAAAGAGATGTTTGAGGAAGTCACATTAGATGACTTATAAGCTTTTACGGGCACTGTTGCAAATAGGCTGACGTGATAAGCTAAATATCTTATTTATTTCGAGATACAGCAGATGAATCCCTTCCACGGTCGGCACTTTCAAGGTGAAATCATTCTTTGGGCTGTTCGTTGGTATTGTAAATATGGCATCAGCTATCGTGAACTTCAAGAAATGCTTGCTGAACGAGGCATAAATGTGGATCACAGTACAATTTATCGTTGGGTTCAGCGTTATGCTCCAGAAATGGAAAAACGCTTACGCTGGTATTGGCGTAATCCTACAGATTTACATTCATGGCATATGGATGAGACTTATATCAAAGTGAAGGGGCGATGGACTTACCTGTAT
>NZ_JBSXNI010000029.1:0-68833 GCF_056857555.1 Acinetobacter sp. L-24
TCATAAACAGTTGTGCTGGCGACCATAGCAAGAGTGAACCACCTGATCCCTTCCCGAACTCAGAAGTGAAACCTCTTAGCGCTGATGGTAGTGTGGGGTTACCCATGTGAGAGTAAGTCATCGCCAGCTCATTATTCGAAACACCCCCGACCATAAGGCCGGGGGTGTTTTTTTATGCGTAGAATCATCATTTTGTATTTGAGATATATAAAGTTAATATTCTACATATTCTCAATATTAGGCTTCAGCAGTAGCCGACTTCGAAGAGTAAGTTTTTAATAGATTTCAGTTTCTTTATAGCAATGCATCAAACTGACGTCGAGCATGTTTAAAGGCAGTTCTAAGACCTTCTTCTAGCGTAGGGTGATAAAAAGGTTTCTTTAGGATCTGGTGAACATCCTGATCGGCATCAATCATCCAAGCCAGTAAATGGCCCAGATGCTCTGCTTGGGAACAGAAAAGTTCTGCACCCAATAATTTACCTGATTTCTTATCAATATAAACTTCTATTCCACCTGAGTTTTCTGCTAGAACCAGTGCACGTCCTTGATTTTCATAAGAGACGAATCCACCAATAAATTCGACGTGTTGATCTTCTAGCTGTTTAAAACTTTTTCCGACAATCGCCATTTCAGGATGACAAAATACAATCGCTAATGGAGTTAAGGCAGGAATAGGCTTTACATCCGGATAATTTAAACAATTATAAACCGCCTGTTTACCCGCATGCGCGGCTTCATGTTGAATGGGTGCATCAGGTGCGGCATCACCGACTATAAATATAGGTAGGTTTGCAAGTTGTTTGGTTTCTTTATCGATAGGAAGGTTTTTAATGTCCTTGAATGTTGAATTGAGTTGATCTAGGCCCAAATGATCTATATTGCTTTGTCGACCTGTGGCACCTAAAACATATTCAACTTCAATACTCTTAGTCTGATCATTTTCTGTAAAATTAATCTTTATTTTATCAGCTTGGATCTCAATCTCATTTGGTAAGGTTTTAAATTTGATATTGAGCTCTTTACTGAATTGCTCTTGGGCTAGTTTTTGTAAGATCGGGCTAGTTAAAGCACCTACTTTTTGACTACGCGCAAACATTGTGGTTTGTACACCCAGTCGTTGCATGGCTTGAGCTAATTCAATTGCAATGATTCCACTCCCGATTACTGCTAAAGACTTAGGTAATTGGGAAAATTCAAATATTTCATTGGAAGTGATATATTTTTCTTTTAATTTTTGCTTTAAAGCTTCATCAATATTGGGGCGTGAGCCTACAGCGACAATGAAACTTTTGGCCCGATATGATTGTCCATTGACTTCGATCGTTTGGGGATCAATAAATTTGGCTTTTCCGGAAATTTTATGTGAGCTGTCCCATTGATCGACACCTTTCAAGGTTGCACGAATAAAACGTTCTCTAAGGACATGCACACGTTGCATAACATCTGAAGTATCAATGACAGCGTTATGCTTTAAAGCAAGTTCTTCAGCAGTTTGAATATCATGCATGCGATTTGCAGAGGAGATTAGCAATTTACTTGGCATACAACCTACACGGGCACAGGTTGTATCCCACGAGCCATCATTGATAATTAAAATATTCTGGGTATATTTAATGGCTTCGTTATAAGCACTGATTCCTGCAGTGCCTGCGCCAATAATGATGAGGTCGTACATAGAATGATTACCAAGTCTCAAAACATAATTATTTATATTTATGGTTTACAATGTTTCTGGTGTAAATTATGTAACTAGATTGCTTATTTTTGCTAATTTGAGTAAATTTTGTGTAAAAGCCAGAAGACTAACTTGATGGCAGCTTAACTATTATATGCAGTGGGAAAAATCATGAGTTTGTTTATAAATTTAAAAAAACTTGGGGTCAATACAACAATCTTGGCAACTTCAATTTCTTTGGTTGCTTGTGGAGGGGGCGGTAGTGATGGGTATTATAATAATGGTTCATCTAGCGGTAATACGGAAGGAGGAAATACAAATGATAATAACCAGTCAGAAACAGAAACGTCAAATGTAGCAACGCATTTAACTCGAGCTCTACAGAATGCGAGTGGTCAAGAAATTCAACTTGCACCAGATAATTCAAAAGTTTATTTGGCGGTCAAAGCCTTAAATGCTGACAATGGTGGTATTGCCAACAAAAATATTCGCTTAACAATTGCGACAAATAAGTTTGGCGTAACCAGCACTAACTCTTTGGTTGCAACAGGCACCAATGGTGTAGCTATTTTTGAGATTAATGTACCTGAATTGGCAGACGCTGAAGGTTCAGTGCAACTAACTGCTACAGTTGACGGCACTTCAGTTAGTATTCCCTACACTTTAAATATTAAGAAAAGTAGTACGATTGTCAGTGACTATAGAATCAATGTGACCCAGGGCACAGTATTAAATTTACCAAATGGCAGTGTTGATGTCACTGCGACTGTAACAGATGCTAAGGGTGGTATTAAAGCGAATCAGTCTGTTACTTTAAATATGCCTGAAGCGATGCGCGGTAAATTTATTATCACTAATGGCGCAGCAACTCAACAAACAAATGCTCAGGGTGAGGTGAAATATACACTTAAAGTGAGTAGTAATTTTACATCAGCTGATCTTGCTACTTTCGCGGGTAAGTCTGAAACATTAAGTTTTTTGCTAGTTGATGAACATAAAGCTGAAAAAACCGCAATAGCAAATTTAACATTTAAAGACACATCTCAGATTGTCTCAACTCTCTCAGTAATTAAGCCAGATCAGGCTGTTGCTGCGAAAAGTACAACACCTGTAAAAATCCAAGTATTAGCAAAGAATGATCAACATGAGCCGTTAAGTGGAAAAGAGATTCGTTTGAGCTTTACAAAGGATGAGCTCGCGTATGGCGTTAAACTCAATAATGCGACTGCTAAAACGAATGCACAAGGTATTGCAGAATTTACGATTAGCACGGCCGATGTTACACATCCACTTGCTTTATCCGACACAGGTATTTCGTTAAGTGCAACCTATACAGATGGTATTAACCTTGAGTCTGGTAGCGTTATTGTTGATGTAGTAACAGAAAATACAAATGCTTCAGATGCCGATGCTATTCAGCGTTTAGAAATTGCATCTTCATATAAAGTGAATGCAAAAAATGACTCAGTTGCTGTAACTGTTAAGGCAATTAATAATAAAGGCTTAGCAGCAACTAAAGGTAAGGTTAAACTTGACTTAAATGCTGAGGCAACATCAAATGGTGTAACATTGGATGGGGCTGCGGAAAAAGACTTGGTGAACGGGTTTGCCACTTTTAATATTAAGACTAATGCCCAAACACCTGCTGCAGTAGAAGCATTGGTAAAAGCAGGAATTAAAGCTAATTTTACGACTGATAATGGTGTAAGCAATTCTATTGCTATTACAGTTGCTAATGAAGAAGTTTCTGAAGAAGCGACGCGCTATTTAGCTATAGATCCAATCACTTCTTCGACAGATCCAAAACTAGCGGTATTTGATTATACAAAAACTCAAACTTTCACAGTTAAAGTGAAGGCAGTCGGTGTAAACGGTAGTGCACTAATTGGCGAAACTGTGTCTTTGAATATTGCAGGGTCTTTAAGTGATGAACAGTTGCAAGATTTAGGCTTGAGTCATACAGGTCAGTCTTCTAAACAGACTGAAGCCGATAGTTATGCCACTTTTACTCTTGCTTACAAGGCGAATTTATCGCCTGAGCAAGCTGCTTTAGCGATTCAAGGTGTACCGTTAGTTGCGACTTCAGCAAATGGTAAGACACAAACATTGCGTTTGAATTTTAAAGCACCGACAGAGCAAGGTGTGATTGATCTAGATCATTTTACTGTTGATATGTTGGGAGACATGACTTTAACAGTTGGTCAAGAGCAAACATTAACTGTTAATGTCACCGCAAAAGATACAGATGGCGAATTACTTAAAAATCAGCTGATCAGTATTGGTTTAAATGATGCAGCATTAAATAATGGTGTGAGTTACGTTTCTACGCAAGCTATTCGCACAGATGAAAATGGTCATGCAAAATTTACAATTAAAGTAAAAGCGAGCAATGTAACTGAACTCACGAATCTAATTGCGAATGGTTTAACGGTAGTCGTGAAATCAACTCGTACAGATGGTTCCGCATTTACTGTTACAAAGAAAGTTGATGTTGCACAACCACCAGTCGTTTTACCAGAGCTTGCAGGTCTTGATATTGCATATGTAGGTAATATTCAAACTGTGTCAGTGTTGGGTGGTGAAGTTCGTGTTAAAGTTGTTGCGAAAGATAAAGACAATGCCATTATTCCAAATACACCAATTCAAATTGCTTTATCTTCGTTAACTAGCTCACGTGTGTCTTTATCTTCTAACTCGGCTGTAACCAACAGCAATGGTGAAGCAGAATTTACTGTTCGAGTTGCTGAAGGTGCGTACGATGCAAACTTGATTAAAAATGGTATCGTTTTTGCGGTAGTCGGCACAAGTTTAAATAACCCGAATGACCGTTTACAGCAAACCGGTTCAATTCAAGTTGAGATTCCAAAGGATTCTGTAAACTTACGTTTAACAGCAGATCAATCTAATTTGGAATTAGGTAAGAGCTATACAGTGCAAGTAGCCGTTAAGGACGAGCTTGGAGCAAATTCAGCTTATCCTGTGAATTTGGCATTGAATACTGAAGCAATTACAGCTGGTGTGAAACTGAGTGCAGATTTAGTTTCTACGTCAGCTAATGGACAATTACCAGTAACTCTTACATTACCTAAAGATATTTCAGCTGTTGCAAAACAAGCTTTATTAGACAAGGGTATTCAGGTTAAAGGCATTATCACTAACCCTAAAGGTGAAAAGCTTGAAACTACGCTTAGCTTTACGGTAACTGAAGCGATTAACACGAATCACTTAACAATACTGAGTTCTAAAGCGAATTTAAGCACTGCCGGTGACCGTTCAATTATAACTGTTGCATTATTAGATCGAAATAACCAGCCAGTTCGTAATCAGCCAGTAAGGCTGTCTGCAAATAACGCAGCTACATTAATTATTGGTACACCAGGAAGTGGGCATCCAACCAATACCAGCGAACCTCAAACAGTGATTACGGATTCAAACGGTAATGCGTTCTTCTCGGTTGAGATTGATGGAAGTACAGTTGATGCTGATTTATTGATTGCAAGTGGAATCGAGCTAACTGCAAGTCATACTAATGAAGCAGGTACAGTAACTCAAATACACCATTTAACAGCATTTACACCTGCACCTATTGTGACTCCAACACCTCAACCACAGCCTGCACGTTATAGTCTACGTGTTGCAGCTGCTAAACCAATCATGAATGTACGTAATGATATCACGGATGTTACTGTGACTTTGGTTGATACTAATGGTGGTGGCGTAGCTGATAAGTACGTTGAATTGGCTATTGAGAATTTTGCACTTAACGGCGCAATAATTGTAGGAGCATCAGGTTTAACCACAGATGCCAACGGACAAGCCGTATTTAAAGTACAAGTAGATGAGCGTGAACGAGATGGAAATTATGATGCCGCAACATTTGCAAATGAAGATTTACGTTTAACAGCGAAATTTACAGAAAATGGCTTTATTGATGCGACTCAAGTAACCCAAGTGGATATTGTTCAGGCGGCAGTACAAAATCCAAGAGCATCGATTGTAATTGCGGTTAATAATATTGAGGTTTATTCTTTAACTGAAAGTGGTAATGTTTATTACACAAGAAATCTATCTGCAAGCGTAATTGACTTCGATGGTAAACCACTGGCAAATCAAGAAGTAACACTTGATATTACCCCAATTTCTTATATTAAAGGGCGCAATTTATGGGCATTAGCACCTGTACCAACACAAGACCCAGCAATGAAATGGGTCTTTGGTAATCAGCAATATTATCTAAATAATATTGCTATTAATAATAATGGTACACCAAACGATCCTAACGATGACACTTTATTCCCAACGGTTACTAATAATGTCACTTCATGTGCTGCTAGCGCTGATGGAACTGCAGTAAATGGGGTGCCAGTTAAAGTTGTAAGTTTTACTAAGTCGAGTGCTGCATTAGCTAATACTGTAACATATGTTACGGATTCAGAAGGTAAATTTGATTTTAGTATTCGTTATCCAAAAAATTATGCTCAATGGCTAAATGTAAGAGTTGGTGCATCTTCTACGATAGCGAGTTTACCAACACGTACAACTTATGATCTTGGTTTACCATCATTATCAACAGATTACTCTACAGATGGTACAACATCTCCAAACGAGGTCAGTCCATACGGTATCACTACTAACTGTAATTAAGGTAATTAAAAAACAGCGCTTCGGCGCTGTTTTTTATGGGGACTGAAGTTTTAAAAACTTAAATTGATGTTCCCACATTCACACCCACAGTCGGCTTCAAATTCATTGAACTACAACCGACAAAGGTCAAGCTTAGACATAACACGACCAAAATTTTATTCATGAATCAATCCTTGAGATTTAGCCTGATTAAACAAAGCAACCGAACGTGTGCCGCTTCGGCAAACCATCAAAATCGGTTTAGGCAGCTCATTATAATATCGAGCAAATTCTTCAATATTCGCCTGAGAAAGTTGGCCATTCATTACAGGCTGATAAATCACACTCACTTGAGATTTCTCTGCAATGGAGCGTAATTGACTCACCGTGACACTATTACCAGTTTCCTGATCAGGACGATTTACAATCACAGATTTGAAACCTTGCTGAATCAATTGCTGAAACTTGCTTGGTGTCATTTGCCCCGTAACACTCACCGTAGAGGTCAGCGCACGGCTAAGATCATTTGCAGCAAAAACAGGTGTAATACAGCTAAAATAGGTTGCCAGTACCACACCTTTCCAGAACGACTTAATCATCCAGCAGGTCCATCTGTTTTGCCAGTTGATATAAGTTATTCGAGCGGTTTCCAGTACGACAGAACATCAAGATCGGTTTTGGTAACTCATTATAATGATTGGCAAAAGTGCGTACATCAAGCTCAGTAATCTGACCGGCTACTACTGGCTGGAATACATAATCCAGACCGGCATTGCGTGCAGCTTCCTCGATTTGTGCACTGGTCGGCTGCTCGGAACCCCCTTCCATGTCCGGACGGTTGTTGATAATCGATTTAAAACCTTTCTCAACCACTTGAGTTACGTGTTCCGGACCAATTTGACCAGCAAAACCTACATTTTCGCTCATGACGCCACTCCATCATTTCATTTATATCGATATGCTTTATGATAGCATTAAGCTGAAAACATGCTGAACCTGTTCTGAAATTTTTATAAATGATGATAACCATAAGATAACGCAATGGAGCGCGTATGCAGGCTTATACAGTTGAACCACTGTATGTCAAAAGCGGTCAGGAAGTGATTGCTGCAGATTTTTATCGGCCTAAAAATATAGAAAAACCGGCCGTAATCCTGATGGCTCATGGTCTGGCTGCCTTACGTCAATTTAAACTGGTGCAATATGCCCAGCGTTTTGCCAGTGCCGGCTATGCGGTGGTTTTATTTGACTATCGCTATTGGGGCGGCAGCACTGGGCGTCCACGTGAACTGGTGTCGATCAATGCCCAGCTCGATGACTGGCGAACCATGATCAGACATATTCAGGAACGCAAATCGATTGACAGTAAACGGATCGTGCTCTGGGGTACGGCCTTAAGTGGTGGGCATGTATTGACACTTGCAGCAGAGCTGAAAAATATTCAGGCGGCGATGGTACAGGTGCCTTTTGTCGATGGGGCTGAAAGTGCCCAACTATATCCTTTACAGCAACTCCCCAAGGCGCTTAAAGTTTCCAGTCAGGATTATATGGGGGCCAAGGTTGGTATGGCACCAAAAACCTTACCTGTAGTTGATCCGCATGAGCTATGTTTTATGCCGACACAGGACAGTTATGAAGGTTATCTGTCGATTGTCAATCCGGATTATTACTGGAGTGGTCACATTCCTGCACGGGCATTCTTTCAGCTGATGCGTTATCGGCCAATTCAGAAAGTAAGAAAGATTAACATTCCAGTCCTGTTTATTGCGGCAAAACTGGATAGTCTGATTCCCATTGAATCGAGTCGGGAAACTGCGACCAATATTGCACCATTTGTGCAATATCATGAGTGGAATATCCGGCATTTTGATATTTATCATGGGGAATGGTTTGAAAAAGCAGTTTCGACCCAATTAGAATTCTTACATCAACATATTGGAGTGCGCTAGATGATTATTGTATGTCCGGAATGTCTGGCCAAAAACCGTGTCCCTGAAGATAAACTCACTGCCAACCCTGCTTGTGGTCAATGTCATCAAGCCCTGATTCCACTGGTACCAATTGAGCTGAATGAGCAGAATTTCAGCCAGTTTGTCACGCATAGTGACTTGCCAATCCTGATTGATCTCTGGGCAGAATGGTGTGGTCCCTGTAAAATGATGGCACCGCATTTTGCGACTGTCGCCCAGCAATATCCAAATGTGGTTTTTGCAAAAATTGATACAGAAGCGAATCCTCGCTTAAGTTCGGCATTTAATGTTCGCAGTATTCCGACGCTGGTGTTGATGAATAAAAGCAACGAAATTGCTAGAATAAGCGGTGCATTACGGTCAAGCGAGCTGCAAAAATGGCTTGATCAGCAGTTAAATACCCAACCCTAATTCAAATGCCTGGAGTGAAAGTGTCAGATTCTCAAGTAAGACCAGAGGGGATTCTTTCCCTACAGACGATCGCAATGCCTGCAGATACCAACTGGAGTGGTGATGTCTTTGGTGGCTGGATCGTTTCACAAATGGACTTGGCAGGCGCGATTCACGCAGAACGATTTTCAAAGGGACGTTGTGCCACGATTTCGATTAATCAGATGACTTTTCTGGTACCGGTAAAAGTCGGAGACGTGATTAGTTGTTATACCAAAATTCTCAAAGTTGGCAAGACATCTATCCAGATGGAAATCGAGGTTTGGGATAGCCATGATGATTCACGCCCCCCAATTCGGGTAACTGAAGGTGTGTTTACCTTTGTTGCTGTAGATGTCAAAGGCAACAAACGTCTGATTCCAGAAGAAGCGAAACAGAAGCTTTTAGAATCGCAAACAGCACAATGATGACTTGAAATAAAAAATCCCAGATTTAATGTCTGGGATTTTTTTGTCTAAAAGAAGAAATTATGATTTCTTGAGCTGGCTCTTGGCAATCCAAGCCCAGAGCATTTCACATTGAATGGGGGCTTCACCTGATTCATCCGTGACGGTGACCTGAACCAGGGTTTCACCTTTATCCGAGTTTTGCATCAGGGCTTGCTGCTCCGACGTGAGCGTAGCAACAGCAGTCATGGCACCGCGTGTCGGGCGCTTAAAATCAACCTTTAAGCTTTTGATCAGTACAATTGCTGTATCCGGAACATTCATTGCCGTCACAAAGCCGGTCGCTGTTTCTGCCAGCAGGGCCATTGCACATGCATGGATTTGTCCGATATGGTTCTGCATGGCTTTATGATTGGCCATACTTACTACCACTTTGGACGCACTCATTTCCTCATAACGAATCTTGGCAGAGCCGACCATCGGGACCACCCGGCCAAAAGTTTTACTTAACAAAGCAGTACGAATGCCTTGCGGTAATCGTGTAGTGGCTTTGACTAATCTGGCTAATCGGTTGTTCTTTGCCATAATTCCTTCTACAGACGTTGCTGTCTTAATCTTTAAAGTTATTGAACTGTAAAGGCAAACCAAATTGCTGTTCTTTCAAGAATGCCATTACTTGCTGCAATGTATCGCGTTTTTTATCAGTCACACGAATCTTGTCGCCCTGAATAGAAGATTGCGCCTTAATCCCACTTTCTTTAATGGCTTTATTAATTTTTTTTGCGGTATCTGAGTCAAGACCATCTTTAAGCTTGATGACCTGAATCACATTTTTGCCAGAAGCCGTCATTTTTTGTGGATCAAGCGCCTGAATATCGACTTTGCGTTTAAAGAAATGACTTTCCAGCATGCTATAGACTTGTTCACACTGGAAATCGCTTTCAGTCGAGATTTTGATTTCCTTGTTTTTTTCATTCAGTTCAATAGAAACGTCCTGACCACGGAAATCAAAGCGGGTCGCAATTTCTTTTTGGGTGTTTTGAACTGCATGATTTACTTCAAAAATTTCTAATTCAGAAACAATATCGAAAGAAGGCATAGTTTAGACCTTTACAAAGGGAAAGAATATCTGAGATGCTAGGGATGTTTTCTTCATTTGCCAAGTGTTGTTTTACATCAAAGGAGTGCGCAATGATCCGTAAACAAGAAATTACAACATTTGAGTTCCCAGAAAATGCAATTATCTGGGATGTACGCGATTCAAGTGCTTATGCTGAAGCACACGTGAAAGGGGCGGTGAATCAGCCCATTAACGATCTTTCAGCAGAAAGCCTAACTCAGGTGTCAGCGGATCAACCCATTTACATCTTGTGTGGTGGGGGCAGTAAAGCTCCACGTGCTGCGGAAAAACTAGAGGGTTTTGACGGCTCACGTGAATATGTCATTCTGATGGGTGGTACTCGTGCTGCCCGTGATGCAGGCTTACCGCTTGAACAGGGTGCATAAGCATTCTGTCAAAAAAAGCGCCGCAAGGCGCTTTTTTAATGGGTGAGATTTAATCCCTCCCTTTTCTGAAGGGAGGAGCTACATGTATTCTATTTGTTCATAAAAGTGGAGAAAAGTTCCCCTTTTTAAAGGGGGATTTAGGGGGGAATCATTCAAAATGGTAATTAAACTTGTAGCTTAAAATACGGTTTCTTCATTTTCACTTTCTTTTGAAAACGGGTCACACTGAGTTTTTTTACTAAACTGGATGGCACCGGACAGGCTTCGCAGAGAATCTGGGCTACCAGAATTTCACTACAGAGCGGCGCAAACAGAAAGCCTTTAGAACCGAGACCAGCAAAGCTATAAACTTCCTCATCCGCTTTCATTTTACCCAGTAGGGGAAAATAATCCTGACTTTGCGCGCGTACCGATGCACGACCTTGCCAGGTATCGGTAGAAGCTAATGACTGTGCATATTCTGGGAATACACTGTGGATCAATTCGTAGTTGTGTACATGGTCTTCTGCTAACACCTCGATATCATCTCGACCTGGATAGAAAGAAGCACCCAAGATCAGATGTTCAGCATCCAGCTGCATACAATAGCCACCGTAGCTATAGGCTGTATTTTGGCTTAAAGGTTGAGTTTTATTGTTGAGCCAACTGACCTGTCCACGAATCGGTTTCAGAGCCGGATAATCTGCAAAGAATTGTGTTGTATCTCGCGCAGTACAGACAATCACATGATCAAATTCACCTAGATCCTGTTCATCTGAAAATAGCTGAGGTTTTGTAGTAGCTTCAATATGGCTAATTTTGGCCTGTTGATATCGGATATTTACATTCTGTAGAATTTCATCACGCAATTGAGGCGGTGAAACCACACCAGCTTCTAACAGTTTTAAACTTGGAAATTCGGTTTGAACCTCTTGATCTTCTGTATCTTTTACAGTAAGAATTTTTTCTGGATATTCGTCTGCCAATCCTAAAAGCTGTTCAGGATTTTTTAAGGCCAGTTGATTGACCTGAATCGGGCGGAAAGCTTTAAATTTTTGATAATGATTTAAGGCATGTTGCCAAGCCAATGTCATCAGATGTTCACCGCTTTGCTCAACTGGACAGAGTTTGGGATTGAGCAAAGCCAGTGGATTGCCAGAACCTCCTGAGAGTGGCGCTGACTGGTCGTAAATCGTAACCTGATGACCACGTTGAGCGAATGCCCAGGCCGTACTTAAACCAGCGATTCCAGCGCCAATTACAGCGATTTGGCGAGGTTTGATATTGGTCTCTGTATCTTGCTCAGTTTTTTTTTGAGTGATTTCTTGTATTAATGAACTTTCAGTCTCTTCAGCTGGCTTCCAGATCGCTTTCAGCATTTCACGCTTGTGCTTAAAACCACGTGGACGGGAAATTGAAATCCCATGATTTTTTAAGCCACGTTTTAAAACGCCAGCAACACTGAAAGAGGCGAAAGTGGTGCCGATCTCGGATAAACGCACAATATTATTTAAAACATTTTCTTCCCACATATCCGGATTGCAGGAAGGCGCAAAGCCATCCAGAAACCAGGCGTTCACCGGCGCAGTTTTTTCTATTACCGGGAAAACATCATATGCATCACCCAGCCATAGATCCAGACTGAATCGATCTTCAGGAAAACTGAGGCGATGACAGCCGGCAATTGGCATCGGGTATTGAGAGATGAGTTGATCCGCTAAAGGCTTGAGTTCTGACCAGGCATTTAAGGCTCGAATCAGATCAGCTTTGGAAAGAGGAAATTTTTCAACTGAAATCGCATGCAGATGACTGTGATTATCCGGACGCACCTGTTGCCAGAGCTGCCACAAGGCCAGAATATTTAAACCAGTACCGAAACCCGTTTCACCGACACAGAAATATTCAAAAGGTTTTAAATCTGCCAGACGCGTCGTGAGATCATTGCCATTTAAAAAGACATGCCGGGTTTCCAGCAAGCCATTGTCTTTGGAAAAATACACATCACCAAATTGCTTGGACATAGGCACATCAATGCCATCCACCAATTGCCAATCCAGATCGGCAGTTTGAATTGCGTGCGACAAAACGGGTACGACCTTAAAGATATCGGGAAGGGCTATAGCTTACCATTGACGACGACGTTTGGTATAAACATAGCTCGCGATCAGAAAGCCCAGCAGCACACCTACTGCCAATGTTGCAGCGCCGTAGAGGAACATCTGCGCACTGCGTTCACTTTGCAGCACCTGTACCTGCACCCCAAGATTATCATTCTTGAGCTGTAATTCTTGATTTTGCGATAGTGCTTCCAGATTGGCTTTTTCCAGTTGCTGCAAACGGGTGGCCTGATCTTTGACCAAAGCTTTCACCTTGGCATCTTGCTGGGCTTTGAGCTTGGCGATTTCTTCTGCAGTTAATGGCTTATTCTCGGCAGGTGGCACCGGCTGGGCAGAAGATGCTACGGCAGGAATAATGGCAGGTTTCAGCGTAGACTGGGTTTGGGAAGTCACCGCTGTCCCTTGAGGTTGTGCTGTCTGATTTTCCTGAGTCACAGGAGCAGGCGCAACTTCGACTGCCCATACTGGAGAAATCATAAAACATAGGCCAATGATACTGGCAGTAACAACACGCATGAACCTTATCCTTGAGGGAATGCTTTATTGAATGGTTTAACATCGATGTGTTCGTACACACCTTCTTTTAAGAAAGGTTCATCCTGTAGCCATGTATCCAGCGCTTCACGACTGTCAAAGTCGACAATAATGGTACTGCCATAAAAACCGGCCTGTGGATTGGCTGGATCCTTAGGCATGGCACCTGCAACAATCAGGTGGCCTTCAGCATTTAACTGTTCCAGACGTGCAAGATGTTGTGGACGAATCGCGAGGCGTTTTTCAACTGTACCTTCCCGATCGGTACAGCTAACGACGAATAATGGCATGATGACTCTCAATCGTTTGTAGTTGGACTTATTCAGCGGTCTTAAAGTATTTGCGCAATACAATAAACTGAATAATGATAAAGGAAAACATCACGATCATGTCACCGAATGCGGTAAATTCACCCCAATATTTTCCATCCATCCACAAATAGGCGAAAAAGGTATGCAGAAATGACATCAGTACGAACATGGCAACCCAAGCATAGTTCAGCTTGAACCAGCCTTTTTCGCTTAGATTGAATACTGGACCAAATAACCGCTGGATCAGAGGCTTTTTATCCTTGCTAAACCAAGGGGATAATAAAAAGACCCCGGCAAAGACCAGATTCAGTAACACGGCTTTTAGACGGATATAAAAATCATCGCTGAGGATCAGGGTGATGCCACCAAAAATCACCGTCATAAACAAGACAATCCATTGCTGTTTGTCCAGACGGAATTTTTGCATGACAAATAACGCACCATAGACGACCAGCATGGAAATAATCAGACCTGTGGTTGCAACAAGAATATTATTATTGTCGACACCCCCCGCAGAACCGATCAATTGCAGCAATTGATGGTCAGTGTCTTTTGGATCTACAGTTTTATATAAATAAAAGAAAATAATGAGTGGCACAAAGTCTAAAAGTGCTTTCATGTTAGAGTATCTAAATCTGATCAAATAAATGTCATAGTATAGAGATGCACGGCGTAGATTTACATACACATAGTAATATTTCTGATGGAACTTTCAGTCCTCAGCAATTGGTCGAAGCGGCTGTGGAAAAACTCGTCCATACTTTGGCCCTGACGGATCATGATACCATGGACGGTTTGGCATTGGCTGAGGAAGCCGCTAAAAATCATGAGATTAAGATCATTTCTGGGGTAGAAATATCCAGCCAGTGGTCACGTCCTGCCACCAAAAAAAACTATGGCGTGCATATCGTCGCGCTAAATATGCAAAATCCTGAGCCTTTACAAAAAGCCCTCAATCAGCAAAAGAAAATCCGGGCTGAACGCTCTAAACAGATTTGTGATCTGCTGGTTCCTTTAATTGGGGAGGATATTTATGCTGATGTACTGACCAAAGTCGACCATATCCCTGATCGGGTGACACGGACACATATTGCCAAAACGCTGGTAGAAAAGGGGATTGTGACCCGTCCGCAACAGGCCTTTGATAAATACATCAAGGAAGGCAAGAAAGCTTATGTCAAATTTGATGGCTTGAGTCTTGAAGACACGATTCAGGTGATTCATGAAAGTGGCGGCTTCGCCGTGCTGGCACATCCGACCAAATATGATTTATCTGCGACCAATATCCGCTACCTGATTGAAATCTTTGCCAAGTTCGGTGGAGATGCGGTGGAACTACCCCCGGCAATTGAGCCAAGTTCCACCCGGCAGATGGTGGATCGAATGATTGCTGAACATGATCTTAAAGTTTCGATTGGCAGTGATTTTCATGGCGATCATATGCCCTGGATTAAACTCGGTAATGTCCCGAGTCTTAAACCGGGGCAGGTCGGAATTTGGGAGAGTTTTGTTTAGTCATTCCTTTACCTCGATCTTTTTCATTTGAGAGAAGATTTTCCCTTCGCTACTAATAGCAAAGGGCGAGGAAAGAATTATAAATTATAGCAAATTATGATCTTTGGCCTGAATCGGTGGTGGCGTTGGTTTACCCAACGTTCCTAATAGTTCAATTTCAATGGTACGCACCATCGAGTCCAGAGGCAAGTCGTTGCTTTGAGTACCAAAAGGCTCTTCAATTTCCGAACTTAAAGCATCCAGTCCCAAAAAGGTATAGGCCAAAATTCCGACCAGCAAAGGCGTAAACAGACCAAGCGTTGAACCCAGACTAAAAGGCAAAATAAAACAGAAAAAATAGACGGTGCGGTTGAGCAAGACCGAATAGGCAAAAGGCAAAGGCGTTGTTGCAATCCGGTCACAACCAGTCTGGACAATACTTAGTTCTGCTACATGATTATTCATCTGCATATAGATGATGTCGGAGATTTCACCTTCTTTGAGCGCCTGCATTAACTCCCATTGAATCAGGCTTAAGGTATATTGCGGCGCATTGGCCTGCTGATAGAGCTGGGTCACAGCCTGCTGGCTCATGCCGCTGGTTTCCACAAGTTCCGTCGGATTGGCTGTCTGATGGCGTAGCCGGTCACGGAGGACATTGGCAAAGACAATCACATGCTGAATTACACGTTCACGGCGACCTTGAGACAGCATCCGGCAATCACGGTCAAAATGACGTGAATTGGCAATCAAAATGCCCCAAAGTTTGCGCGCTTCCCACCAGCGGTCATAACAGGCCGAGTTCTTAAATCCGAGAAAGATCGACAGTACCACTCCAATCAGGGTAAAGCCGACCAGGGGTAATTCTGGAAAATGAAAATAACCAATATGTGATAAGCCACCGATGATGGCTGACATCAGCATTACCACGCCCAAAGGTGGCAAAACTTTAGGTAAAATCGTCCCTCGCCAGGAAAACAGCAGTTTAAAAACAGTTGGCTGGTCACGTACGATCATTTATTGGAATCATCACAATTTTTTTCATGATCTTGTGGAGTTGTGCCTGCTTTGTCAAGTGCTATTCAATACTGCATTTCTGGTTTGATGAGTTGCTGCTCAGCAAAGGAAAAACTGCCCTCCAAAGCGATAATACAATGGTCAATCAGATGAATATCTACCAGCTGGCAGGCTTGTTGAATCTGACGGGTCAATGCCAGGTCAGCCTTGGATGGAGAGGGCCGGCCCAGTGGATGATTATGTGCAATCACAATGGAAGTAGCCTGTTGGCTAATGGCATAACGCAACAATTGATTAATGGAAATATCACATGCATTGATGGAGCCATAAAACAGTTTTTTAAAGGCAATTTTTCTTAGACTGGCATCCAGACACAGCACGGCAAACACTTCTTGAGTTTCACCGAGCAGTTCAAAACGTAAGTAATCTCTCAGCCGTTTGGAATTGGTGAGTTCCAGTGCATCCTGTTTCAGGTGCTCGGCAATGTAACGCCGTCCGAGTTCCTTGACGGCCATCAGTTGGGTATATTTACTGATGCCCATGCCATGAAACTGGCTGATTTCCTGTAAAGGCGCATCCAGTAGTGCAGTCAAATGACCAAAATGTTGAATCAGCAACCGCGCCAGATCAACTGCCGAATGCTGCTGTGAACCGGAGCGTAGAAAAATGGCCAGTAGCTCGGCATCGGATAAACTTTCTGCGCCATATTGAATCAGGCGTTCTCGCGGCCGTTCTTGTTCCGGCCAGTTTTTAATAGAAAATTGCATAGTTATTAGACTTATTTATTATGAATTATCAGTTTTCCCGCAAGCCGATCTCTTGGGAATGCGATTATTTAATGCTATTGTGAGCCCCACTGCAACAGCGAGGTAATCTGTTCGTGAGCTTTGATCTAAGTGTAATTCCTCATAAAAATATCATTTTGGCCGTCACTGGCGGTATTGCTGCCTATAAAAGTGCAATTCTGGTCCGCCGTTTGAAAGATGCCGGATTTAATGTGCGGGTCGTCATGACTCACGGTGCACAGGCTTTTATTACACCTTTAACCTTTCAAGCCTTATCGGGCAATCCCGTACATACCGAATTACTGGATACTGAAGCAGAAGCCGGTATGGGCCATATCGAGCTAGCACGTTGGGCAGATCTGTTGCTAGTAGCACCGGCCAGCTGTGATACCTTGGCAAAATTCGCAGCAGGTCTGGCTGATGATCTCTTAAGTACTTTATATCTGGCAACAAAAGCACCCGTCTGGGTAGCACCTGCCATGAACCAGCAAATGTGGGCAGCCAAAGCAACGCAGCGTAATCTTGCGACACTGATCGAAGATGGTGTGCATGTGATCATGCCGGACGCGGGTTCACAGGCTTGTGGGGATGTAGGTTTGGGCCGGATGCCTGAGCCGGAAGATTTAGCCCGACAGGTGACTGAATATTTTCATAAAGCTCAACGTGCGATTGCGGAAAAATTTGGCCTGCTTGCGGGTAAACAAGTCACGATTACCGCAGGCCCGACTCGCGAAGCGATTGATCCGGTGCGTTATATTTCCAATCACAGTACCGGGAAAATGGGCTTTGCACTGGCTGCAGCCTGTTATGCAGCCGGAGCAAATGTCACCCTGATCGCAGGTCCGGTCAGTCTGGATACCCCGAATGGCGTAAAACGTAAGAATGTTTCTTCTGCCGTACAAATGCTGAATGAAAGCATGCAAATGCTGGAAAATGGTTGCGATATCTTTATTGCGACAGCTGCAGTAGCCGATTATCGTGTGGCAGAAGTAGCCGAGCATAAAATCAAGAAAGCCGGTGATGAACTGAATGTCGCCTTGGTGAAAAATCCGGATATTGTCGCCACCATTGCCCAGCAGGAAAAACGTCCATTTATGGTCGGCTTTGCTGCAGAAACCCGCAATATTGAAGAATATGCTGCCGGAAAGCTGGTCGCGAAAAAGCTGGATATGATTGCCTGCAATGACGTTTCACGTACGGATATCGGTTTTGCTTCGGATGAAAATGCCATGATAGTATTCTTTGCCGAGCATTATCAGCTGGATAAACGCGATCTGGAAAAAGCCTCCAAGCAGGAAATTGCCCAGCAGTTGATCGAAGCTATTCATGATGCCCTGCATCGTGATCCATCCAGTGATGATGATTTTTAAAACGATCTGTATCGAAAAAACCCTGAATCCATCAGGGTTTTTTTATGGCTGATTTTTTATCATTAATTCAAAAAAACCATAGAAACCATAAATATTTAGTCTTAATCGAAGCGCTGTTTGTTTATTGTTTTTGCAAAAAAGCATAAAATGGGTCACAGAATAAGCAAAGATAAAAATACTGCGTATATCAGCTATAAGCAGGAAGTGGAAAGAAAAAAAGAGGGGGCGCTATGAAAAAAATCATGATGTTATGGATGGTCGCCTGTCTGGCTGGATGCAGTTATTTTGTCTCGATGGATGAACTGGCCAGAAATATTCAAACGCAGATGCAACGTGAATTTAATTCCAATCGAGATTATCAACACTATCGTTTTACCGTGAAAAAGGTCAAAATTGTCCAGCGTCAGGGGAATGAGTTTCAGGCCATTTCTCATCTGAATTATCAGGGTGAAGAATATCCCATTCATGTAAAAGTCTTTAAGGTGGATGGGGGATATAGTTGGTCGATTGAAGATGATGCCTTTGCTTTTATTGATGAAATTGAAATTGAAAAATATCGTCAGCAACTGGATCGAGAATTACAGCAACTGGCCTCAGCCTTGGATGATCTAGAACCTGTAGATGAACCGAACCAGAATGTCTCCGGCTCTCTGATTACACCAGTGGCTGAACCCGCATTACAAGATGTTTCTTATCAGGAAGAGCCAATTCCGGTCGGCAATATCACGGCGTATACGCAATAACTCATGCGCAATCGCTATAAAAAAGCACCGATCATTGGTGCTTTTTGTGTTTAGGACTCAACTTGTTGATGTTCACGTACATAATCTTCGGTACGCTGCATCGCTTCCTGAATATTAAAAAGTGCAGTCTCTACATCTTTCAAGGTTTTGGCATTACCACCGCTTAAAGCCTGACGCCATTTACGTGCACCCGGCAAATTCTGGAACAGTCCTAAAATATGACGGGTAATAATGGATAAAGGTGCACCTTCGGCCATGCGCTGGGCAATATAAGGCAGCATCTGTTGCATAATGTCAAAACGGTCTGGTGCATCCAGATTCCATAACTGGCCCAGTTCAGCCAGTAAGTAAGGATTATGATAGGCTTCGCGGCCAATCATCACGCCATCCACATGTTTGAGATGTTCCAGCGTTTCGGCATAGGTTTTAATTCCGCCGTTGATCTCGATGAGCAGATCAGGACGATCCTGTTTTAAACGGTAGACATCTTCATAACGTAGGGGTGGCACGTCGCGGTTTTCTTTAGGTGATAGACCTTTTAATAAGGCAATCCGCGCATGCACGATAAAATTATTGCAGCCGGTTTTGGCCACGGTATCGACAAAATGCAGCATCTCTTCATAAGATTGCATATCATCAATTCCGATCCGGTGTTTTACGGTCACTGGAATATCCACCGCATGACGCATTTCAGCAATACATTCTGCGACTAGATCAGGCTCCGCCATCAGACAGGCACCAATTTTATTATTTTGTACCCGGTCACTTGGGCAACCTACATTTAAATTGACTTCGTTATAGCCCCAGTCCTGCGCCATCTTGGTACAGATTGCCAGATCTTTTGGATTCGAGCCGCCGAGTTGCAAAACGATTGGCTGCTCTTCCGTATTAAAGTCCAAATGACGTTTGGCATCGCCATAAATGATCGCACCCGTGGTGACCATTTCGGTGTACATAATCACATTCGGGTTAAACAGACGGGCAAAGAAACGATAGTCTTTGGTAGTCCAATCCATCATCGGCGCAACACTGATTCGTGGTTGAAGTTTATTTTCAATGGTGGTCAGATCAGTCATTCAAAATCACGCCTTAACGAAATGGAAGAAAGAAGAAGCAATTCATGCGATCACTCAGTTATTGGTTTTTGGCTTAAACCGGATCTGCTGACGTCGCAAAAAGAGGGCGTAATACTAGCATAAAATCAGAAAAATCACCCGGCGAACTTGAGCTAGCCCGGTAAATCCAGGGAATGAAACAAGAAATAAAATTGGAATTCCCAGTCAGGTTGGAATGGTATATTTTGATAGGAGAAAGATGAATATAAAAACGCTAGAAATAAGGAGAATAATCATGTTGTTATTGGAGGAGATTTATAAAAGCCATAAAGCACAAAATTCGGCACATTTTAATCTAAGAATTCATCGGGGCTTAGGCTGGTTTAAAAAATCGCTAGACCTGGATCAGGATCTGGATTTTAAGTTTATCAGCCTGTGGATCAGCTTTCAGGCGATTTATGCAGATGAGTGTGATCTGGTTCAAGATCAGAAAAAGCTGCATCAGTTTATGGAAACACTCTGCCAAAAGGATCTGGATCAGAAAATTAATCATATTCTCTGGGGAAAATACAGCCAGCCGATCTGCTCACTCTTGGCCAATCCCTATGTGGAACAAAGCTTTTGGGATTATCGTCATCAGAAAATTAGTCTGGAAAGCTGTCAAGCTGATCTGGAAACACAGAAACAGAATATAGAGAAGGCTTTAAAAGAACGAAATTCTGTTGAAATTTTAGCTGGAATATTTCAACGTTTATCTACCTTGCACCATCAGATAATGCAGGGTGGCGCCACGTATCACAGCTCGTTGAATTATAAATCATTAGAGGAAAGCTGCCGGATTCTGGCAGCCTTATTGCCGGTTTTTATCTGTATTTTATTAGAAAATTCACAAACTCTTGATCTGAATAAGCCTTATTATCCGGCGGCGCAAGTCAGCTAAATAGAGGTAAAATACTTATGCAGTTGTTCTGGCCTGATACCATTGATCCAGCAGGGCGAATAGGGTGGCACACAGAGCTAGCCCGAGTCCTGCCAGACAGGTCATGCTCCATCCACCATGATGCCAGGCATATACGCCTAAGGCTGAACCACAGGCACCGCCAATAAAATACAAGGTCATATAGAGTGAATTGACTCGTGATTTGGCATCCGGGCGCAGGCGAAAAATCACGTTCTGGTTACAACTATGGGTAATCGCGAGCCCAAGATTTATCAGTCCATAACCCAGAATATAACTGAGCAAAGATACTGCACCAAAGTATAAAAATAACCAGCTTCCCATCAGAATAGAACAGCCGATCCAGCTCAGTGTTCTGATATGGCCACGATCGGCCCATTTGCCAATGAACTGCGTGGAAAGTGCGCCAAATACACCCACCAGCGTGACCAGCCCAACCATGACATCAGAAAGCTGAAAAGGTTCCTGCGTTAGCAGCAGAGCAATGGTGGAGAACAACATACTCATAGCAGCAAAAGCACATGCGCCTGTAAGTGAACGAAAAACCAGTCGTGGTTCCTGCTTGAGTAATATTCCCATAGATTTAAAAATTGCTGTATAGCTAATTCTCAGACGTGGCAGGCTCGGTAGTTTTCCTTTCAAATAAAAACTTAAAGCCAGCATGCTTATGCCACTGACGATATAAATCATTTTCCAGTGAAACAGGTCGGAAAATAATCCGGCAATACTGGTCGAGAGTAGAATGCCAACCAGCAAGCCACTCATCAGGAAGCCCACCACTTCTCCGGTTTTTTCCGGTTTGACCGCCATGGTGGCCAAGGGAATCAGAATCTGTGCAGCCACGGAAAACAGTCCGGCAATGATAGTGCCGACCCAGAGCATTGGCAGATTCACAGCACTAGCACAAATAAATAAACCTGCTGCGGCACCCAGCATGAGGAAAGGGATCAGTTTAGTCTTATTTAGCATGTCACCTAAAGGCACAATAAACAGCAGGCCCAGGGCATAAGAGATTTGAGCAAAAGTGACAGTAAGTGCCACTTGTGATTCAGGTACCTGATAATACTGCTGAATCGATGAAATCAACGGCTGGCAATAATAGTTCGCGCCGGCACATAAACCGCATGCAATCGCCATCAGCCATAATAAGGGCTTATTTTGACTAATATCGAGAGGCGTGTGCATAGGGCTAACCTTGTATTCAGACCGGAAGAATTGAAATGAGGAATGAGAATAATGTTCAAATTGAGGGCACTATAGGCCAGAAGTTCTTGCTTTAAAAGTAGAGAAATATTGCCAGCATTGAAAATTGTTAGAACTCAGGCAGCTTAATGAAAGAAGTGCAATTTCAAATAGAAAGTATGAGTGAATATTTACAGAATTTTTTATCTTTTAATGATGGGGTTGCTTCATTAAAGCGCAGCTTAAAGTAAAAACAATAAAAAAGAGCACTGAGGTCAAAAAAGTGGAATATTTACTCTATTTTATTGCGCAAATTTGGTGCGAAAATGAGATTTTCCATTTTGAATCAAGTTCAGTACATTAATATAATAAATAGTCATCCAGCTTTTTTTCTACCCTTTATCTGACTGTTTGAGACCTGAGTCTTATAAAATTTTGGCGATTACTTTTTGTCAGATCTATTAATTGTGTCTGATGAAGATCTGCTCAAATCAAATTCTATCATTTCATAAAATACGATTTTAACGTCTAAAAACAGTGCTCTTGCTTGAGTGCTAAATCTGTCAAAAAAGTCAAAACTAAAAAAACGGCGCAGCTAAAGTGCCGCTATCTATAGGGACTAGAGAAATTGAAAGTCTGCTTCTAAATCAGGAAATACAGCAATCATTGTCAGAATCATCAATGTAACAAAATAAATCAGAAATCTGCGCTTATTTACACCAGTAAAATCTGGATATTTCATTCAGCGGAATGAATATCGTTTATAAAAGCATCGAATATGAATAGCCGTTGAATTAAATAAATGTGCTATTGCAGCATCATTTTTATGAATCATCAGTTCAAAATATAGGTATTTATTAAATAAATAGTAGGTGGTAATTTCAAACAGTTTGATTAGAATCCAAAAATTCAACAAGAACACATCCTGAGGGGAAGCATCGTTTTACACGATGTTTACTTAAGAAAAATTAGCTTGAGGAACGCTCATGCAGATCGGAATTCCAGCCGAAACTGTTGTCGGTGAAAATCGCGTCGCTGCGACGCCAGAGACAGTAAAGAAATTGATCAGCGCAGGACATAGCGTGATTATCGAACGTGGTGCAGGGGTTAAAGCTGCCTATATCGATAGTGCCTATGAACAAGTTGGTGCCAAAATTACGGATGATGCCTACACCGGCAGTCAGTTGATTTTAAAAGTTCGTGCACCGAAAGGTGAGGAAATTCAAAAACTCAACCCGAATACCACTATCGTGGCAATGTTTGATCCTTACCGTAATACTGAGCTTGACCAATTCGCGGCACAAAACGTGTCTGCATTTGCATTGGAACTTTTGCCACGAACCTTATCTCGTGCGCAGAACATGGATGTCTTGTCTTCTCAAGCCAACCTTGCAGGTTACAAGTCGGTGCTTTTGGCTGCGGCTGAATACCAGCGCATGTTCCCGATGCTGATGACTGCTGCGGGTACGGTTAAACCGGCTCGTGTGGTGATTATGGGTGTCGGCGTAGCGGGTCTGCAAGCGATTGCCACTGCAAAACGTTTAGGTGCCATCGTTGAAGCCACGGACTTGCGTCCAACTGCCAAAGATCAGGTTGAATCTCTGGGCGGTAAATGGCTAGACGTGCCGATGTCTGCTGAAGAGCAGCAAAAAGCTGCAGATGCTGCCAAAAATGGTTATGGCTGGATGCCGGGTGAAGAATACATCCGCGATCAGGCTGCAATTGTTGATAAAGCGGTATCAAATGCTGACATCGTGATTACCACAGCGCTTTTACCGGGCCGTGATGCACCGCGTTTAATCCGTGCTGAAACAGTTGCGAAAATGAAACCGGGTTCAGTGATTCTGGACATGGCAGTAGAATCTGGCGGCAACGTCGAAGGTTCAAAATGTGGCGAAACCGTGCATACCGACAACGGCGTCAAAATTCTCGGCATTCCAAATATTCCATCGACGGTATCGACTGAAGCCTCTGCTTTATACGCTCGTAACGTATTTAACTTCGTGGAAACATTATTTGATGCAGATAAGAATTTTGTCCTGAATCAAGAAGAAGAAATTCAAAAAGCCCTACTTGTCACTCATGGCGGCCAAGTGCTGCTGAAACGTGGTTAAGGAGAAGACTCATGGTTGAAACAATTACGATTTTTGTCCTTGCCATTTTCGTAGGTTACTACGTGGTGTGGGGTGTAACACCAGCATTGCATACGCCGTTGATGGCGGTCACCAATGCCTTGTCATCGATCATTATTGTCGGTGCAATGATTCAGACTGTTGGTCTGCCGGTGATCGGCGTTGAAGGTAGCGTAGATTTCCAGACCATTAATGTGGTGAGCGTGCTTGGTGCAATTGCGGTGTTCCTGGCCAGTATCAATATTTTCGGTGGCTTTGCAGTGACTGCACGTATGCTGGAAATGTTTAAACCTAAGCAAAAGAAAAAAGAGGGTTAATCCATGGAAATGATTCGAGAATATGCGGATTGGTTCTACCTGATTGGTGCCGTTCTTTTTATCCTGACGCTACGTGGTTTATCAGGTCCTAAAACTGCGATTGCCGGTAACCGTTACGGAATGATCGCGATGGCCATTGCGGTCATGACCACCTTCTTTGTGGCTGAGAATCCGGTTGTCTGGATGATTATTGGTGCAATGGTGCTGGGTGCAATTGTGGGTATCGCCCGTGCACGTACAGTTCCAATGACGCAGATGCCTGAAACTGTGGCGCTAATGCACTCATTAGTGGGTCTGGCTGCGGTCCTGATTGCTGTCGCTGCCATTATTCACAACAACAAATTGATTGAACTAGGTCCAGACCTGTTGGCTGCCAATGGTGTCAATTTCCATGAAATGAGCCGTGTTCATTTATTTGAACTGTTTGTGGGCTGTTTCGTGGGTGCGATTACCTTTACAGCATCAGTCTTTGCTTACGGTAAACTGGCTGCAAAGAAATGGGCAAAAACCATTTCAGGTGCATGGGTGAAACCGGTTCAGGCGATCATCTTTATTGCTATGTTAGGTTTTGGTGTTCACTTCTTCCTGACGGGTAATATGACCTCGTTCTGGGCGATGACAGGCCTTGCGCTGGCATTCGGCTGGGTATGGATTGCACCAGTCGGTGGTGGTGATATGCCAGTGGTGGTATCGCTACTCAACTCATTCTCAGGTTGGGCAGCAGCTGGTATTGGTTTTACCTTAGAAAACAACATGTTGATCGTTGCAGGCTCACTGGTGGGTTCTTCAGGTGCGATTCTGTCTTACATCATGTGTAAAGCGATGAACCGCTCAATCATCAACGTTTTGTTTGGCGGTGCGATGGGCGGTGCAGCTGCGCCGACAGCAGGAGCAGGTGAACAGGTCCAACGTAATCACCGTTCTGGCTCGGCAGATGATGCAGGCTTCCTGATGTCAAATGCAGACAGCGTGGTGATTGTACCGGGTTATGGTATGGCGCAAGGCCGTGCACAAAATGCGGTAAAAGAATTGGCTAACTTGCTAAAAGAGCAGGGCGTAACGGTTCGTTTTGCGATTCATCCTGTAGCAGGTCGTATGCCAGGTCATATGAACGTACTACTTGCTGAAGCGGACGTACCGTATGAAGACATCCTGGAAATGGATGAGATCAACTCGGACTTCCCGGCAACAGATGTGGTGCTAGTGATTGGTGCGAACGACGTTGTGAACCCTGCGGCGAAAGATGATCCAACATCGCCAATTTATGGTATGCCAATTCTGGAAGCCCATAAGGCACGTACGATTATGGTGATCAAGCGTTCTATGGCAACCGGTTATGCGGGTCTCGACAATGACTTGTTCTATAATGACAAGACCATGATGATCTTTGGTGATGCCAAGAAAGTGGTGGAAGATATGACTAAAGCCATTAATGGTACGGGTCACTAATCATCTAAATCATTAGAATCCTCCTAAGTCCCCCTTTTAATAAAGGGGGATTTTTTATTTTATATCTTGGGAAAAGGATGATTGAGTGATCATCGAACGTCTATGTTGATGATGAATTGATCCTAAAATACCAATCAAATCGGTGCATAAGACAAGATGGAAATTAAAAAATAGCGAACAGATTGAGTTGTATTAATGCTTATAAAGTTAGATGAACAGGCAATAAAAAAGCGACCTACACAGGTCGCTTTTTTGAATATTCGGTTTTTACGCTACAGATTCAGTATCTGTAGGATTGCGCCATAAGCTTTCTAGGTCATAGAATTTACGCGCTGTTGGAAGCATACAATGAACCACCACATAACCAAGGTCGATGAGGATCCATTCAGCATCACGTTCGCCTTCAATACCAAGAGGGCGGAAGCCAGCTTTACGTGCTTCTTCAGCAACGTTATTGGCCAATGATTTGATATGACGTGTCGATGTACCGCTTGCAATGACCATAGCATCAGCCACATTACTGATACCGCTGACATCAAGCTCAACAATTTCTTTTGCTTTTACATCTTCAAGTGCAGCATGTACGACTTTTAAGCAGTCCTGTACAGCTTGAGAATTTGAATTCATAGTAAGATCGTGAGAATTAGAAGCGCTGGGCGATGGTTCTAAATTCATGGGGAGTGTAATTTCCTAACAATTATGCATGGTCTAATATAGCGGTTTTAGTCCTGAATTTCAAATGAAGCCGCAGTCCACTCAGTCATGCTCCGGAAAGAACTCAGCTTTCCAGTCAAAGGAATCGTTGGAATGTCCGCTAGGTTTATACTCGGCAGCGACATAACCTTGATATTGACTATGTTTTAACCACTGAAATATATCATGATATTGAATTGAACCCGTATTGGGTTGATGCCGTGCCGGACAATCCGCAAATTGGATATGACCAATCGAGGCAATATTTTCTTGCAAAGTTTCCAGTACATCTTCGCCCATCATTGCCATGTGGTAACAGTCATACTGCATTTTTAAGCCCGGATGATGTACCGCTTCCAGCATTTCCTGTGCTTGAGCAACATTTTGAATCAAAAAACGTGGCATATCGATGCCATTGATCATTTCAAAGACCGGTTCAATTTGATGCTCAAGCAGCATTGAACAGGCCATTTTCAGGTTACTCGCCAGCGTATTCAGGCAGGGCAACAGATCACAGTCCAAGGGCTGTTTTCCTGCCAGAATATTGACCCGGGGTACATTCAACGTCGTGGCATACTGGATGGCCTGCTCAACCGCATGACGAAACTCGATTTCCTGTCCTGGAATGCCAGCCAGACCATGACCGCCCTGCATTAAATCACCTGCCGGTACATTAATCAGGCACAAGTTTAGCTGATGGGTGCTGAGCTGGTTTTGAATCTGGCCAATCGTAAGTTCATAAGGAAACTGGATTTCCACATGATTAAAGCCTTGTGCACGAGCCAGCGCGAAACGTTCGATCAGCGGCACTTCGGTAAAAATCATCGACAGGTTGACGGCAAGTTTAATCATGTCTTTCTCTTCAATATTCAAGGCCGCATCAATCAAGCGTTATGAATGTTTTAGTTGCTGGATTACAGTAGCCAGATCTGCTTCGGCAAAGCCTTGGGCTTGATGAGCATGTAACTGCGTTAAAGCTTGAGTCGCCACCGGAACATCCAGGTCAAAGCTTTGTGCCAGTTGCACGGCATTATTCAGATCCTTGGATAAAGTCTGCACTTTCCATTGCACCGGTTCAAAAGTTTGCGTGGCCATACGGGGGGCCAGAATCTGAAAAGGCTTGGAGTCAGCAAAACCACCCGCCAGCGCAGGCGCCAGTAAACGTGTATCCACCCCGGCAAGTCCAGCAAGGGCGACCGCTTCTGCGATCAAGGTGCTATTGGCAGCCACAATCAGCTGATTACAGATTTTAGTCGCCTGACCGGTACCCGTATCACCCATGCGGGTCACGCGTTGTGAAAGTACTGCATAGATCGGATTAAGATTTTCAATCGTCGTGGCATCACCACCAGCAAAAATCACCAGACTGCCTTGTTCAGCCCCGGCGGTACCGCCTGAAACCGGAGAGTCAATCCAGGTTACTTTCTTGGCCTGTGCTTGTGCTGCAAGTGTTTGGGTTTGCTGTACTGAAAGGCTGGAGAAATCTACAATCACTTGCTCCGTAAGCAAATACGGTTCGATCTGAGCAAAAACAGATTGCACTGCCTGATCATCTGCCAGGCAGGTCAGAATCACCGGGTAATCTGTAATCTTATCCAAAGATAGCGTAGTTGCACCTAGATCCAGCAAGGGCTCACAGGCAGATGATGTACGGTTCCAAACCGCCACCTGAAAACCTGCCTGAAGCAGACGTGTGGCCATACGAGTGCCCATCAGCCCCATACCTAAAAAGGCAATTTTAGTATCGCGATTCAACTGCATACTTTCTCTTATTCCTTGCTTTGACTCAGACTCGACTTATTTATATTGGCGCGGTACAAACTGAACCTCTGGGTTCTTGTCTTTTTTACGGGCCAGCTGGCTATTTTTACCCAGCAGCAATTTCAATTGCCAGATTTTTTCCATACGCAGGGATTTGTTCGGACGATGCTGCATGGCATCCAGTACAAATTTAGAGGCCATCAGCGCATCTGGGGAACGTTGCAGCATTTCTTCAGCCAAGGCTTGTGCTCTTCCTAGTGGCTGTTCATCGACATGGGTGATCAGACCGATTTCTTTGGCATATTCGCCCTCAAAAATCCGGGCAGTCAAAGTCAGCTCTTTTGCCAGATCAATACCAATCAGGCCTTTCAGTGAGCGGCTGAGTCCCATGTCTGGCACCAGTCCCCAACGGGTTTCCATAATTGACATTTTGGTCTCAGGATGGGCAATGCGTATGTCTGCGGCCAGGGCAAGCTGCATCCCGGCACCAAAACAGAAGCCCTCCATCGCGGCAATCACCGGAACCGGTAATTCCTGCCAGACCAGAAATGCTTTTTGAAACAGGCTTTGACCCGGACGAATCAGCTCCCAGGCAGCATAAGCACGATTTTTAGGATTATTTAAATCGGCCAGATCAATACCGGCACTAAAGACTTGGGCTTCACCCGTTAAAATCACACAACGGATGCTTTTATCTTTTTTGATTTTCTGTGCAGTCGCTACCAGTTCGCGCAGCAGGGCAAAGCTCATGGCATTGCGTTTATCCGGACGATTCAATGTAACAGTGGCAATGCCGTTATTTTTTTCCAAGCGCACGAGTGACATGGCATTCTTCCTTATTTTTCCTGGCTTGAGCATAGCATGCAGCCTTTAGGCTTGCATGACAGCTCAGTCACACTTGAGTAAGTTAAGAACTGAGCAGCTTCAGAGGTTTAATTTAAATGTTGCTTCAAAATTTGCTGGGCAGCTTGTTCAACCTGTTCAACCACGGCTTTGAGTTCATCAAAATATTTCAGTACCTCTTGAACAAAGCTTTCATCGGCCTTACGGCGCTCTTTACGCAAGGTAGAAACGAACTGCTCAAGGCCACCGGTGACTTTTTGCAAAGTAGGAGCACCGACATAGCGGGTCGCGCCATAGAGACGATGCAACACATGTTCCAGTTGTGGGAAATCTTCCAGTTCAATCAGTTGCTGCATTTCATCGAGTTCATCTGCAAAGCTGTCTACCAGCATGCGTAACAGGTCTACCGCCAGATCCTCCTTATTGGCTGCCAGTTGCAGGCTTTGCTGCCAGTCCAGAATATTCGGATCCAGAGCATCAATCACATTGGCACGTTCCAGTACCGGAATCCGTTTAAAATGCTCGGTGGTCCAGTGCGTCAAAATTTGGATAATCTGCTCGATCTGAATCGGCTTGGTGACATAATCATCCATGCCGTTTTGCAGCAGTTTATGTTTTTCATCAGAAAGTGCATGCGCCGTCAGGGCGATAATTGGCAGGCGACTATGATTTTCAAAGGTCGATTCCAGCGAGCGAATGGCACGGGTGGTATCGATCCCCGACATCACCGGCATCTGAATGTCCATAAACACCAGATCAAACGCCGGTTGTTCCTGTTCATAACGGCGCTGAATAATATCGATCGCTTCCTGTCCGCTGAGGGCTTTGGTCGTGGTGACATTGAGTTCGCCCAGCAAGGCTTCCAGAACAATCAGGTTGGGCAAATGATCATCCACGGCCAGAATATGCAGGCCTTGACCATTGAATTCTTCATGCTGTTCCTGATCGAAGACCGGCTGATTGCCGAGTAACTGAATCAGCGCGCTGCGGCTGAGTGGCTGATGCAGGGCACGGGCACGATGGTCATTGAGCATGCCTGGATCCAGTTGCATCTGATAACCATAGACAGCCAGATGACCCTGATAACGTGAACGGATTTCGCGTAACAAGACTTCACTGTCACCACTATGATCGACGATCAGCCAGGTATTTTCGCTATTCTGTAAATGATTCAGACGGCTAAACAGATCCAGAATCGATGCACATTCAATATGTTTAACCTGATAATTTTCCAGATAATGACGCAACACATTCGCGGTTGCCGGGTGTGCAAGATAAGACACCACGGTCAATTCGCTAAAATCAGGATGCTCAATCACGGTATCTTCATCGACCAGGAACTGGGCAGTAAACCAGAAAGTCGAGCCTTTTTCGGTCGGGGCACGTTCCTGGTTGTCTTCAAAACCAATCTGGCCATGCATCAGGTTCACCAGCTGTTTGGAAATTGCCAGACCAAGACCGGTACCGCCAAACTGACGGGTCACCGAGGTATCACCCTGCGAGAAGGACTCAAACAGCTTTTTACGGTCGGTACCACTCAGGCCAATGCCGCTATCCTGTACACTAAAATGCAGCACACACTGATCCATTCCATCATGTTCCATGCGTGCCCGGACAATGATTTCTCCATCCGGAGTGAATTTGATCGCATTGGAAATCAGGTTGGTCAGAATCTGTTTAAATCGTAGCGCATCACCAATAATGTGTTTTGGCACACCATCTGCATAATAGAAGGCCATATCAATATGTTTTTGTGCTGCCAGAGGTGACAACATGTCCATCACATCAAAAATCGCTTCTTCCAGATCAAAAGGTGCCGTTTCCAGTTCCAGTTTGCCGGCATCAATTTTGGAAAAATCCAGAACATCATTGATCAGTGCCAGCAAATGCGCCGAAGACTTACGAATGGTCTGCAAATACAGGCTCTGTTCGTTGCTGAGATTGCCCTGACGTAACAACAGATGAATAAAACCATCAATACTGTTCAGCGGGGTGCGCAATTCATGGGAAATATTGGCCAGAAACACCGACTTGGCCTGGTTGGCCGAGATCGCCTGGTCGCGTGCCTGACGATAGGTAATATTCTGGACTTCTAAAGTGTCGAGGGTGCGGCGTAAATCGTCTTCGGTCTGTTCGGTATGTTCACGCAGTTCCAGAAAGCTGAAATGCAAACGTTTCACCACATTGGCGATATCACGTTGCAATAAACGCAGCTCGCCGGTGCTGTTAATCACCATATGCTGGCCGAGGGTATCGGCATTCAGGCGTTGCAATTGCATACGAATCTCATACATTGGGGCGATCCAGCGCCGTGAGTAGAAATTCAAGCAAAGTAATAACAATAATAAAGTCAGTAATCCGGTCGCAATCAGTACGATCAGTACTCGGTAACGGGCAATTGCTAGCGGCTGATTATCCAGCTCAATTGCCAGCCAGCCGGTAGAAAAAGTGTTTTCATTCACTTTAATGGCATAGATATGATTATCTTGATGCAGAATCGGGCCAACAAAATTACCGCTTTTCTCAAATTCTGGCCAAGGCGCCTGTTCCTGAAAACCGATGCCCAAACGGTTCTTGCCATTTTCGTCCAGAACCGCTGCTCGAACCAGATGCTTTTCATTCAGCATGTTCTGCATGGCGTTGTGGGCTTGGTCATATTGCCAGGGATACAGATTCAAGATATCCAATGCATATTCTGAAGTACCTTGAAAGCGGGTCAGAATCGCAATGGCCATCTGCTTCTGCTGGGCACGTGCGGCATTCGAGGTTTCAGTCAACACCAGCATGGCGCCGACACAGGCCAAAATGGTAATCGGCACAAAAATCAGCGCAATCAGCTGTCCATAGGCATGATTTAAGTGTAGGCGTTTAAACAGCTTTTTGTTGATCGTTGACATGATTTAAGCAGTATTTTCTTTATGCCTGGCATATTAGCATGCTTTAAATCGACAGTTAAAATTTAAGCATAATTTTTATAAAGCTTCGGATTAGCAGTTAAAAATACAAGAGATTTCAGTTAATTTTGCTCAGGTACAGCAAGACTAAGACGCACGAAATTTCAATCTGTAAAAGTGCCAGACTGAAATAGTATTTTCATCTTCATTAGCGAGCTGCTTCACCTGGCTAAATTATCGGGAAATGTAGTTTATGACTTGATAGTGTGTGAGTTTTAGTGAGCTTTCTGAAAAAGCCTTGCTAAATGGGTGCAGGGAAAAGCATTTTTTCATACAATAGCCGCACCTCGATATAGGTGCAAATAATGAGTAATACCATCCCTGATTTTCAAGCAGATGAATTTTTGTTAGACCATTATGTAGGCAAAACGCCGCTGGTGCGTTTACAGCGTCTGGCAAGTCACACTCAAGCTACAGTACTCGCGAAACTCGAAGGCAATAACCCGGCAGGTTCGGTCAAAGACCGTCCGGCCTATAATATGATCATGCAGGCCGAGAAGCGTGGGCAGATCAAACCGGGTGACACCCTGATTGAGGCAACGAGCGGAAATACGGGGATTGCATTGGCGATGGTCGCAGCAATGCGTGGCTATAAAATGAAGCTGATCATGCCGAACAATATGAGTCAGGAACGTAAGGACGCGATGCGTGCGTATGGTGCCGAGCTAATTGAAGTAACCAAAGAGCAGGGCATGGAAGGTGCACGTGATCTTGCTGCTCAAATGCAGAATGATGGCGTGGGGCTGGTGTTGAATCAGTTCGGAAATCCGGACAATGTCGAAGCGCATTACCTGACCACGGGTCCAGAAATCTGGCAGCAAACCGGTGGCAAAATTACCCATTTTGTCAGTTCTATGGGTACCACCGGCACCATCATGGGTGTGTCGAAATACCTGAAAGAAATGAATCCTGATATTCAGATCGTCGGTTTACAGCCATCTGATGGTTCAAGCATTGCCGGAATCCGTCGCTGGCCAGAAGAATATCTGCCAACCATTTTCGACCGTAGCCGTGTGGATCGCATTATTGATATTCCACAAATCGAAGCTGAAAAAACCATGCGCAAGCTGGCACAGAAAGAAGGCATCAGTGCCGGAACCTCTTCTGGTGGGGCAGTGTGGGCCTCGATTAAACTGGCGGAAGAACATCCGGATGCAGTGATTGTGTGTATTATCTGTGACCGTGGTGACCGTTACTTGTCTACAGGGTTATTCTCTGTACAAGATCCTGAATAATTATTTGAGCACTGTTTTATGCGCCTGCCTGTTTTAACTTTCGATATTGAAACCCAAACCGATCTCAAATCAGGCGCGCATCTGTTTGGTCTGGACCTGCCCGAAGCAGATCTGGATCAGGCCCTGACCAAATTACGCCGTCAGGATTCAGGCTCTGATTTTCAGCGTTTACCGCTGCATGAAATTGTCTGTATTTCCGGTTTATGGATGGATGAACAGGGTATAAAGCTGTTTTCCTTTAGTCGAGAACAGCATTCTGAAGCAGAAATTTTGAAAAAATTCTTGTCCATTTTTGACAAGCGACATCCGACTCTAGTGAGTTGGAATGGCTCACAGTTTGATTTACCAGTAATTTTATACCGCGCCATGTATCATGGACTCTCTGCACCGAGTCTGTTCGATCAGGGCGAAATTGATACGCAAAAGCGTTATAATAACTACCAGAATCGTTACCATCATCGTCATGTTGACCTGATGGATGTGATGGCCATGTTTCATGCCCGTCATTTCCAGAAGCTGGATGATGTTGCACATTTGCTGGGTTATCCAGGCAAGCGCGGTGACGGAGCCTATCGGGTTCCGGAATATGTCCGCAATCAGCAATGGACCGAACTGACGTCTTATTGTGAAGGTGATGTCCTGAATACCTGGCTGGTGTATATCCGCTGGTTGCTGTTAAAAGGCCAGCTGTTACTGCCGGATTATCAGCATCTGCTGCAAAGCACGATTCAATATTTGCAGACTCAACCGCAGCATGCGGACTTTTTATCAGTTTGGCGTGAGACTTCGCAACGAACTGAATTTACCCAATTTGATTTTCCCATCTCCATACCCTAGGTTTTCATGAAACATCGAGCACAAGCACGTCCTATCCAGCAACCCGAGTACATTTTTCAGGTTGAGTCACTATCGCATGAGGGACGTGGTATCGCTCATTATGGTTCACATCCGGATCATCCGCAGCATAAACATGGTAAGAAAGTCTTTATCCGTTATGCCTTGCCGGGTGAAACCGTGCGTGCCCGCATTACCCGTGAAGTTAAAAAACTCGAAGAAGCCGACAGTCTTGAATTGTTGAGCGACGCTTCCGAGATTCGCGTGAAGCCGGTGTGTCCGCATTTTGGGATCTGTGGTGGCTGTAATATGCAGCATATCGCTGCGGATGCGCAGATTGAACTGAAACAGAATGTGCTGAAATCGCATCTACAGCATTTTGCTGGAATCCAGCCTGATCAATGGCTACCGCCTTTACGTTCACAACGTGAAGATTATCGCCGTAAAGCCCGGATTGGGGTGCGTTATCTACCTTCCAAGGATCAGCTGGTGGTGGGTTTTCGTGAGAATCAGTCCAACAAACTGACACCGATTGATCGCTGTATGATCTTGGATCGCGAGTTTGGCTCGGTTACACGTCTTAAACAATTGCTGCAAGGTCTGAATGGTAAGGCCGACATCGGTCATATAGAATTGGCCATGGGGGATCAGGACATTGCGCTGCTGGTGCGTGAAACTGCAAAATTATCTGCCGATGATGTCAACCAATTGCGCGAATTTACGTTACAGAAAGGCTGGCAACTGTATCTGCAGCCTGTTGGCAAAGAAACGCTTTCGCGAATAGATGATACAGAAGCATCTGCACGCTTACACTATGGTCTTGATGACTTTGATGTGAAATTCGGCTTTAATCCTCTGGACTTTACTCAGGTAAATTCAAGCATCAATCCGCAAATGGTACGATTGGCATGTGATTTGCTACAACTGCAACAGGGTGAACGGGTTCTGGATCTCTTTTGTGGATTAGGAAACTTTTCCTTACCTCTTGCGCGCTGTGTTGGTGCGTCGGGTCAGGTGATTGCGGTCGAGGGAAGTGATGAAATGGTTCGACGTGGTGCGGAAAATGCCAAAAACAATGGTATTGCACAAATATCGTTCTATTCACAAGATTTAACCAAAGATTTCTCGCACCACACTTGGGCAAATCAAGGTTTTGATGCATTATTAATCGACCCGCCACGTGCCGGGGCAGAAGAAGTGATGCATTATATCCCTCAGTTTGGAGCTAAAAGAATCGTTTATGTGTCATGTAATCCTGCGACACTCGCCAGAGATGCAGGACTCTTGGTACAACAGGGCTATCGTCTCACCCAAGCGGGCGTGATGGATATGTTTACACATACTGGACATGTTGAATCAATCGCATTGTTCGAAAAAGAAAATCAAATAAACGATTAAAGAAATGATGTTTTTAAAAGTAGGAGACGGGTATGGTCACAGTACGTGAGCAACTCCCTGGACGACTCAATGAGTTGTCACAGGAGACGACTGTAGAACATGCCGAACAAGCACACCAGGATCTGACTGAATGGTTGGATCGGGTTCGTGGCATATTAGATGGCGCACCTTTAACGCAGCTCGAAGAAGTCGCCCACTTAACATTAGAAAGAGAGCTGCAAAGTACGGTTCAGCACCGCTCCAATACCTTTTATACTGGTATTGAAATGGCGGATATTCTGGCGCATCTGCATGTCGATGAAGATACTTTGTCCGCAGCCATGCTGTATCGTGCTGTTCGTGAAGGCGTCATGCCACTCAGTGAAGTATTGGAACAGTTCGGCGAACAGGTGCATAGCCTGGTCAAAGGTACGCTTGCCATGGGTAAGCTGTCTGAGCTGATCGAAAAAAATAAACGCCTGGAAGATCATTTCAATAATAACCAGCGTGAACATCTGTCTGGCATTTACAAAATGCTGATCTCGGTCACCGAAGATGTACGTGTCGTTCTGGTCAAGCTGGCCGAACGTACCTATGCCTTGCGTGAACTGGCCAATTCCTCGCGTGAGCGTCAGGAACGGGTGGCCCGAGAAATTCTGACCATTTACTCGCCACTGGCACACCGCTTGGGCATTGCTCAGTTGAAGTGGGAGCTGGAAGATCTGGCTTTCCGTTATCTTGCGCCGGAACGTTATAAAGAAATTGCTTCCTTACTGAATGAAAAGCGTCTGGAGCGTGAACAGTATATTCAGTTTGTGATTGATAAATTACGCAATGAATTGGCTGAGCATGGCATCGAAGCTGAAATTAATGGCCGGGTGAAGCACATTTATTCGATTTATCGAAAAATGAAAAGCAAGAACCTGAGCTTTGACCAGCTCTATGATATTCGTGCTTTACGGGTACTGGTGAAAAGTGTGCCGGAGTGTTATCACACTTTAGGTATTGTGCATCAGATCTGGCGCCATATTCCGCATCAGTTTGATGATTACATTACCAATCCCAAAGCCAATGGTTATCGTTCTTTACATACTGCGGTGATTGCCGAGAACAAGTCACTTGAAGTGCAGATTCGTACTCATGCAATGCATGACGAAGCTGAACTTGGGGTGTGTTCACACTTTAATTATAAAGAAGGCGCGAAAACCACAGATCGCTCCTTTAACCATCGTCTGCATTCCTTGCGTGCGGTACTTGAGCATTATCAAGAACGTAATGAAAGCAGTGCACATAAAGAATCTGAAGATGAAATAGAGAATTTTGAGCATATTCAAGATTTTGAAGGCTTTGAAAAGATCTATGTGTTTAGCCGTGATGGCGATATCAAAGAGCTGCCGCGTGATTCGACCGTGCTCGACTTTGCGTATCATGTACATACCGAGGTCGGGAACAAGTGCTATGCCGCACGGGTGAATCAGCGCTATGTGCCGCTGACCTACACTCTGAAAACTGGTGAACAGGTTGAAATTCTGACCAAAAAAGACCGGGAACCGAACCGGGACTGGCTGGTTAATTCGCTGGGTTATATCAAGACTGCCCGTGCGCGAGATAAGTTGCGTCACTGGTTCCGTCAACAGGATCGCAGCAAGAACCTGGAAGTCGGCCGTGAAGTACTGAACAAAGAATTGTCACGTCTGGCAATTCATCCGAAATCGATTGATCTGAGTGATTATTGCAACCACTTCAATGTCAAAACCGGTGATGACATTCTGGTGAATCTGGTCAATGGCGATATCAGCTTGCATGCTCTGATTAATCAGGTGAACCGCCATATGCATCTGGATCAGGACGAACCTGAACTGGTGCTAAAACCTGCCCTGAACCCGCGTGCCAGTCATACGCTGTCAGCGCACGGGATTCTGATCGACGGTCTGGATAACGTGGAATTGCATGTCGCGCAATGTTGCCAACCGGTGCATGGTGAGTCAATTGCAGGTTATATCACTCTGAATCGGGGGGTGAGCATTCATAAGGTCGCTTGTCCGGACTATGTGCGTATGATTTCTCAAGAGCCTGAGCGTGCGGTAGAAGCCGATTGGGAAATGCAGCCGACTCGCGGTCAGAGCGTACAGATTGTGGTGGAAGCTTATGATCGACGCGGTTTGCTCAAAGATCTGACGCAAGTGATTTTCTCGGATCAGATCAATATCCGCCAGGTGAATACCATTTCGGAAGCGGATGGTATTGCCAATATGAAGCTGTTGATTGAAGTCAAAGGTTTGGCACAACTTTCCAAGCTATTGGCCCGTCTAGAACAGCAGCCGGGAATTATCAGCGCGCGCCGTCTGGTACAGGGCACTTAATTGCTCTTATGTAAGTTTAAAAAGCCTGCAATTCAATTGCGGGCTTTTTTATTGTAAGGTATTTAAATTACATGCATAAAAAAATAGACCAACAGACCGAGATGAGCGCGACTGAAATATTTGAACGTAGACGAAATAATCTGGCCAAGGTCATTGATCTGCTGATCGAGACACAGCAATTTAAAACTGGCAAAGAAATCTGTGAGCATTTCGGTTTGTCAGCCTCATATATTGCGCAATTACTGAATAGCAAACGTCAGATCGGGGAGAAGGCAGCAAGGGAACTGGAACAACAACTGGGTCTAGATGTGCTCATTCTAGATCAGTCGACTGAACCAAAAGTTGAATTATCTCCAATTCCAGCGCAAGGTGTACTGTTGCAAATGCAGGTGGTGCAACAGCAGGCATTCGCACTTATCTCCTTGGATTCAGCGCTCTCATTCAATCAGGATATTTTTCATCTGCAAGCACAGCATTATGCGATTTGGGTAGCAGGGCCGTATTATTTTCCCAGCTTAAAACCGGGCTGGTGGCTGGTTTGTGACAAACAGGCCGAGTTATCCACTGCAGGCATACTCTGTGTGTATCTGCTCAATGGCTTGCAGCTCATTTTGCAACTGGTCAGTGAAACTCAGGATCATTATGAATTTCAAAGTCTGGATGAAAGCAGAAAGGTGGTTTTCCAGAAAACTGATATTGAGAAAATCCATCCAGTCATTGCGATTATTCCCGCTGCCACATATTCAAACGGCAGAAATAATTCAGCCCATCATAAGACGGGCTGAACGATGAACATGAAACAGAACAGATTATGGAATCTGGTTCTCGTCTTCAAATTCTGGTTTCACCTGAACAATAAAGTCCTGACGGTTTAGACCACGCCACAAGGCAAAGGCCGTACCGATATAGATGGACGAATAGGTCCCGACAAAGACACCAACAAACATCGCGATCGAGAACCATTTCAGACCATCGCCGCCCATCAGCATCATGGCAAGCACCACCAGCAATAAGGTCATAGAGGTATGAATGGTACGACGCAGCGTTTCAGTCAGGGCAATGTTAATGATTTCGACCGGTTCTGCACCACGAATCTTACGGAAGTTCTCACGGATACGGTCAGAGACCACGATATTATCGTTCAGTGAGAAACCGATGATTGCCAGTAATGCTGCCAGTACCGTGAGGTCAAATGGCCACTGCATCATCGCAAAAATCCCGAGGGTGACGACAATATCATGGAATAGCGACAAGACCGCGCCGATCGCCAGTTTGAACTCGAAGCGGATGGTGACATAGACCAGCATCAGCAGGAGCGCCAATGCCACAGCACCGCCAGAACGGACATAGAGCTCATTACCGACCTGGCCACCGACGACATCGACCTTCGGTACTTCTGCCGCATTATTTGGCAGTTGCACCGCTGCTGTAACCGCTTTGGTCAGGTCTTCAGCTTCGATGTCTTCCTGAACCGGCATACGCACCATCAGGTCACGTTCAGAACCTAAAGTTTGCACCACAGCATCATTAAAGCCTGCCTGGCTCAATGCCTGGGAGACATCTTCAGGTTTGACCGGATTGGTATAGTTGAGTTCGGCTGCCACACCACCGGTAAAGTCCAAACCAAGGTTCAGGCCTTTGGTGGCAATAAAGAAGATACTCGCAACGGTTAGGATGATTGAAAACAATGCCGCAGGCATCGCAATCTTCATAAACGGAATAATGCGTTCGTCTTCCGGGCGACCGTACTGTTTTTGATTCAGTTGAGTATTTTCAGTCATCAGTGATCTCCTTAAATGCTCAACTTTTTCAAGTTACGTTTTTTGCCATAAATGAGCTGTACCACGGCACGCGTTACTGTAATGGCAGTAAACATCGAGCAGACAATACCAATCATCAGGGTTACGGCAAAGCCTTTGATCGGACCTGTACCAATCGCGAACAGAATGAACGCCACCAGGAATGTGGTCAAGTTCGAGTCGAAAATGGTGTTATAGGCACGATCATAACCGGCCACAATCGCCTGTTTTGGCGAAGCTCCCCATTTCATTTCTTCCCGTATTCGTTCACAGATCAGTACGTTGGCATCGACCGCCATACCGATGGTAATGACGATACCGGCAATACCCGGAAGGGTAAGGGAAGCGCCAATCCAAGACATGACTGTCAGAATCATCGCCAGGTTAAAGACCAGTGCAAAGTTGGCAATCACACCAAACACACGGAAGAACACCACCATCCAGATGGCAACCAGAAGGAAACCGATCTGAGTTGAAAGTACACCTTTGTCGATGTTCTCTTGACCCAGACTTGGACCAATCACACGTTCTTCAACAAAATACATTGGTGCAGCCAACGCACCTGCACGCAGCATCAAGGCAAGTTCAGCAGCTTCTTGCGGTGAGTCCAGACCGGTAATACGGAACTGAGAGCCTAGTACTGCCTGAATGGTTGCAGCGTTAATTACTACAGACTCAGTATATGGTGTACGAACTTCAGTCTGAGTGCCGGTCGCAGGATCTTCCACATAATTAATGCGTTGTTTGTTCTCGATGAACAAGACGGCCATACGTTTGCCGACCGCATTACGGGTCGCATCCGACATCAGTTTGCCGCCTGCGCTGTCCAAGGTAATGTTAACTTCAGCACCGCCTGTGTCTTGGCTAAAGCCACTTGATGCATTCTGAACACGTTCACCGGTTAAGATACGGTTACGGTTCAAGAGGAGCTGACGACCACTGTCCAGTGACTCATAAGCAAAGACTTCTGTGCCTGCTGGCAATGCACCCGTTGCCTGACCGGTATATGGATCAATATATTGATCATTCAGGTCAGACACCAGACGGAACTCGAGGTTCGCGGTACGACCTAAGACACGTTTCGCTTCAGCGGTATCCTGCACACCAGGAAGCTCAACCACAATACGGTTGCTGCCCTGAGTTTGAACCAGTGCTTCTGCCACACCTAACTCGTTAATACGGTTACGTAAAGTGGTCAAGTTCTGATTGACAGCATAAGATTCAATTTCTTGCTTACGCACATCAGTATAGTTTAGACGTAAGGTCGAACCGGTCTCGGTCGCAACAGCCTGCTGGGTAAACTCATTGCCATTACGGCGCAAGAAGTCCATCGTTGCAGAACGATCATCATTGTTGGCAAACTGCATCACAATGGTGTTGTTGCTTAAATTCAGGCTATTAAATTTCAGGTTGTTATCACGCAACTGACGACGTAGATCCGTCGCAGAGGTTTCCATGCGCTGGGAAATGGCCTTGTCCATATCCACTTCAAGCAAGAAGTGAACACCACCACGTAAATCCAGGCCAAGCTTCATTGGTTTGGCACCAATTTTTTGCAGCCATTCTGGGGTGGTCGGGGCAAGGTTCAGTGCAACCACGTAATCATCACCTAAACCACGACGTAAAGCCTCTTTGGCTTTAAGCTGTGATTCACTTGAATCTACACGTAATAAGGCTGCATTGTTGCCAAAGCTATTGTCATGGGTGGCAATATTTTCAGTTTTTAAAATTTGCTCTGCTTTTTGTACGATGCTTGCATCAATTTGAGTACCGGCTTTGGCACCCGAAATCTGTACAGCAGGTTCATCTGGATACAAACTTGGCAGGGCATATAAGGTACTGATCACCAGGACAACCAGGATCAGTACATATTTCCATGCTGGGTAACGCATTCGTTTTCTTCTTAAAATGAAAAAGTCGTGCGAGGGCACGACTATTTTTGATTAAAGGTTATTTAAAGTGCCTTCAGGGAGGACTGAAATCACACTTGCACGTTGAACTTTGACTTCTACACCACGGCTCAATTCAACCACTGCGAAGTCACCTTCAATCTTGGTGATTTTGCCCATTAATCCGCCTGCAAATACCACTTCACTGCCAACGCCAAGGCTGTCGACCAAAGCACGGTGTTCTTTGGCACGTTTAGATTGAGGACGCCAGATCAAGAAATAGAAGATTGCAATAAAAACAGCAATCATCAAAAGGTTCGCCATCATGCTTGGTTGTTGTGCAGCTTCACCTGCAGCGTGAGCAGTCGAAATAAAAAGGCTCATTACATTTTCCTAAAATAAAAAACTGGTGATCAACTCGATAATAAATTGATATATTCTTGCAATTTACATTGTCTTTTTCCTCAGCGCAAATACTGATGGATTAATCTTGCGGACAAGGTGGCACTTCCAGGCCACGGCGGGCATAAAAGTCATGAACAAATTCGTCAAATGTACCGTTGTCTAATGCATCACGCATCGCTTCAGTCAAACGCAGGTAATAGCGCAGATTATGAATCGTACCGAGCATAGAGCCGAGCATTTCTCCACATTTCTCAAGATGGAATAAATAGGCACGGGTAAAGTTCTGGCAGGTATAGCAGTCGCAATGCGGATCGAGTGGACTCTGGTCATGACGATATTTACTATTACGGATCCGCACCAAGCCGTCTGTCACAAAATAGTGACCGTTACGTGCATTTCGGGTTGGCATCACGCAGTCAAACATATCCACACCACGACGTACCGCTTCCACAATATCTTCAGGCTTGCCGACACCCATCAAATAACGCGGTTTGTCTGCAGGCATTTTTTCTGGAAGATAATCCAGTACCTTGATCATTTCCTCTTTTGGCTCACCAACGGACAGGCCGCCAATCGCATAACCATCAAAGTCGATTTCTAGCAGGCCTTTTAAAGATTCATCACGTAAATCTTCATACATGCCGCCTTGAATAATACCGAACAGCGCATTACGGTTTTTCAGCACGTCATGATGCTGGGTTTTACAGCGTTTGGCCCAGCGTAAAGAAAGTTGCAACGATTTTTGCGCTTCTTCATGCGTCGCAGGGTACGGGGTACATTCATCAAAAATCATTACAATGTCAGAGTTCAGCGTGTGCTGAATATCCATTGAAATTTCAGGAGATAAAAATACTTTTGAACCATCAATCGGCGAGCGGAAGGTCACACCTTCTTCTTTAATTTTACGCATTGCGCCCAGACTGAAGACCTGGAAGCCGCCTGAATCGGTCAAAATGGGACTATTCCATTTCATGAATCCGTGCAGGCCGCCATGTTCACGAATTACATCCAGTCCTGGACGTAGATACAAATGGAAAGTATTGCCCAGAATGACTTGAGATTTGATCTCTTTAATGTCGCGTGGTAACAGGCCCTTGACCGTACCATAAGTACCCACAGGCATGAACATCGGGGTTTCCACCACACCATGTTCAAGCGTTAAACGACCACGACGGGCACGGCCCGACTGACCTAATTTTTCAAACTTCATAGGAGTTCCACATCAAGGCGAAAAAACAGTTCGCTGATTGTTATAGCTAAAGGGCGCTATTTTCCTTGATTCTTACACTAAACGCCAGCATTGTAGAGCATTCGCTCTGTAATTTTATTTATCGCTGAAGCTAGAGAACATCCGGAGATATTGGCGGATGGGCAGAAAACTGCTGCAAGCGCTGCTGGATATCTTCCCGGTTAAAGGTGCAGCTGCCATCCGGCTCAGAGGCCATTGCAGCGATATGCTGGATCAGTTTCTGGATATAAATATTGCTATCGGCAAAGTAGGATTCCAAGGTCAGCAAATAGGCATCTTGTGCCACTTGCAAATAGTCATAAGGCTCCATCACCAGCATCTGCTCCAGATCAATCAGAATATCCTTGTCGTTTTGCGAGAGTTTCAAGCGTTTCTGCATGGCAGGTAAATGAGTAGTTTGTCTGGATGCCAGAAATTCTTGTAAATGAACATGGGCCGGATTAAGTGTCTGTGCAGATTGGCATTCAAATTCGACTTGGGTGGGCAGGCTCATGAAAAACATGATGCTATCCAGATCCAGACCATAGGCTTCAGAAAGACGATGTTTGGCCTGTTTAAAACTATCCAGCAATAACTCCAGATGCGTCGCGTGCAGCTGTTTGTGCTGTGCCAATACCGGATGGCCAAAGCTATGCTGGGTTTTAAAATAATCGGCCAGCAAGGTTTTAAAGGGGATGAGTCCTGAGTCGGGTGAAGTGTGGGCCCGATAACGCCATTTCTGGACATTCCAGCGATCCTGTTCCGCCAGATATTGCTGAGGATCTTCTGGATCTTTAAAAATACTACGTTCAGTCGAGATCGCCAGATTATCCAGCAGTAAAAATTCGTCAAAGACCAGACTACAGGCATAGATTTCATCATCCTGATAATGGTCGTATAACCGATAAAATTCCTCGACCAGCATCTGTTGCAAGTGCTCTAAATAATCCAGCATAATTTTTATTCTTTATTTTATAAGTTTTAGACAGATACAGCCGCATCCTTGGCTATTTTTATAATAAGTTAATGCGCCAAGGATGCAAAATTTTATCAGATCTTGCTGTTCACTCAGTGAAAGTTCGGACGGTAATCAAAATTCTGGGTCACGCTTTGATCACGGAAAGGCCGCACCACTTTTTTTCTGAGCAACATATTGTTAATGATGTTGTGTGGAAAAATCTGGATCTGGTTATTAAATAGCTCGACATTGCGATTATAAATGGTAATCGCAGCACCGACATTTTCATTCTGTTCTTCAATTTCAGCCATCATTTTCAGATAGATGTCATTGGCTTTCAGCTCCGGGTAATTTTCAATCACCACATTCAGGCTATGCATCAACTGTTTATTCAGGCTTTCAATGCGTTGTAACTGCCCAATATCGGCATCCTTGATATTCAGATTCACGATGTTCTGACGCAGTTCGGTGACTTTTTCAAGCGTACCTTTTTCAAAACTCGAGTATTGCTCGACCAGCGGTTGTAGCCCATCCAGAATTTTCAGTTTTTGCCGTTCATAACTGGCGACATCCGACCAGGCGCGAATCGTGGCGTTATGATGACGGACAATACTGTTGCGGATCATGATAATCGCGACAATCAGTGCCACAATGACCAAACATAAAATCAAAAATCCCATCCGAGATCTCCCCAAGCTATATCTATATTTAAAAAATGATGCGAAAAATTTATTTTAAAAACTGCAGCAGATCATGTTGTAAGTTTTCGAGCTGTTTTAATTTAAACGTTCTCAGGTGACCGCGCAATGTGGAAATATCGCTAATATTCTGCTGCTTGCTCGATACCTGAAATAAATCATGTGGCCCCAGATAGCACAGCATCTTGTTTTCCGGGTGAAACAGTAAATCACCCTGACGCTGTTCAAAAAAGTCGGCCAGTCGTAGGACAAAACCTGGACTGAGTAATTTGGCAGTTTGCAGCGGATCACTACCATAAAAGCTTAAGCGCTGATTGGTGCGAATATCGCTGCTGTGCCAGGGATGGCTATAAGGATAATAAAATTTCTTTCTGGAAGTCGTAACGGCCAGTCCCTGAATCTGGATATCAAACACAAACACGCCCCACAGGTCTTTATGAACCTGCATCAGTTTGACTGGCTGACCTTCCTTGTTTCGGGCCTGCACTTCATCAATATAGTGGTATTGGAAGAGTAGTACCTGATGTTGCTGGCCATTTTCGTCTTCCCAGACCGTGCTGGCATAACGTTGAATTTCATTACTCAACGAACCTTGATTGAATACTGGAAATAATTGTTTTAAATGCCGGATAAAGTGCAGGGGATTGAGTGGCATGGAAATATGCTGTGGCTGTTTTTGAAAGGCAAGCTGATATTTCTTGGCCAATGCCTGTTCTTCCAGAAAAGCAATGACTTCCTCTAAGGGCTGCTGCTGTTCATAGCAAATATAGGCCCAGAAGATGCAGAGACAGCCGAGGAAAACACTGCCCTGAATCCAGATATTTCCCGGCGCAATAAAAATGCTGCCAATCAGAAAAAGCCCAATTCCGGCAAGCGCGAGTGGCAGGTTATTTTCAAACTTGAGCGTAATCGGGCCATTCCAGGGATGCAATCCGTCTAGCAGTTCCTGATGTGTTTTTGCCTGTTGGCTCAGATCCCAAAGCCGAGCGATATTTTGAAACACCACTGCATTTTTCTTGCGGCGAATATGAATGGACTGTTGTACAGACTCGATCGGCATGGGCAATGGTTCTCGCTTATTTCGCCTGATCAATCAGCATGGCATCGCCATAACTGAAGAAGCGATACTGGCTGTCTACTGCATGCTTATAAGCATTGAGAATATTGTCACGATTGGACAAGGCAGACACAAGCATTAACAGGGTCGATTCTGGTAAATGGAAGTTAGTGATCAAACGATCGACCACTTTAAACTGATAACCCGGATAGATGAAAATCTGGGTATCACCTGTCCAGGCTGCCAGTTCACCGTTATGTGCTTGTGCTGCACTTTCGACTGCACGGGTGGCAGTCGTGCCTACAGAAATGACTTTATTACCGCGGGCTTTAGTCTGACGAATCATCTCGACCGCAGTTTCAGGGACGTCGCACCATTCGCTGTGCATGATGTGATTTTGAATATCATCGGTACGCACTGGCAGGAAAGTACCTGCACCAACATGTAGGGTCACAAAAGTTTTTTGAATCCCTTTGGCTTCCAATTTTGCCAACAGATCGGCATCAAAATGCAGGCTGGCAGTAGGTGCTGCAACGCTGGCCAGTTTGGTTGGGTCATTAAACACGGTTTGATAACGTTCAGTATCAATCTCTTCCGCTTCACGGTTGAAATAGGGCGGAATAGGGAGGGCGCCATATTTGTCTAAGACGTCTAAAATCGGCTGTGAAAATTCCACAATAAACAGATTTTCATGACGGCCTTGTACGGTCACTTTCACTGCATCCGGGCCAATAAAAAGTTCTGCACCGGCTTTCGGAGTGTTGCTGGCCTTAATATGACAATAGGCAATAAAGCGATCTTGCATACGCTCAACCAGCACTTCTACCGCACCGCCTGAAGCACGTTTACCTTTTAAACGGGCCTTCATGACTTTGGTGTCGTTTAATACCAACAAGTCGCCGTCTTCAAGTAAATCCAGAATATCGGTAAATTGATGGTCATGATATTGACCTTGGGCATCGAGGTGCAACAGGCGAGAGGCACTGCGTGTTTCCAGTGGGTAGCGAGCAATCAGCTCATCGGGGAGATCAAAATTAAAATCAGAAAGTTGCATGATGATTTACGCTAAAAAAACTGCGGCTAGTATAAACTTTTTTCTTTTTTATGGCGGGAATTGCTCGATTTTAAAACGAAAAAATGCGATTTGTTTTAAAAATAAACAAATGCAAATATTCTGCGTTGACAGTGCTGAGAAATCGCGTATTATACCTTTCATCCACTCCCGAGGTGGTGAAATTGGTAGACGCGGCGGACTCAAAATCCGCTGTCAGAGATGACGTGTCGGTTCGAGTCCGACCCTCGGGACCAAAATTCTAAAAAACCCCAAGCACATTCAGTCTTGGGGTTTTTTATTGCCTGAAAAATAATAACCTGTTTCTTTTTCTCTGCTCTTCAAAATTATCTGCTTGATTTAAAAGATAACTCGTGAAAATAACACTACATAGCATCGTTTAAAAAATAGATTACTTCAGTGATTGCGATGCATGAATCAGATATAAAAAAACCGGCGCCTAGACGCCGGTTTTTCTACATTACTGACTCAGTCAGTTTTGCAAAAGCTTAGATCGTTTCAAGCGCTGCATTCAAAGTTGCACTTGGACGCATCACTGCATTTACTTTCTCTTGATCAACTGCGTAGTAACCGCCGATGTCTACTGATTTGCCTTGAACTGCTGCAAGCTCAGCAACGATTTTCTCTTCATTTTCAGCTAAAGTTTTTGCAAGTGGTGCAAATTTCGCTTTCAATTCAGCATTTTCGTCTTGAGCAGCAAGTTCTTCAGCCCAGAATTTCGCCAGGTAGAAATGGCTACCACGGTTGTCCAATTCGCCAGTACGACGAGAAGGAGACTTGTCGTTATCTAGCAATTTACCAGTCGCTTGGTCTAAAGTTTTAGCAAGTAACTTGATGTCGTCATTGCCTTCTTTAATACCCATTTCTTCTAAAGATACCGCCAACGCCATGAATTCACCGAGTGAATCCCAACGTAAGTGGTTTTCTTCAACTAACTGCTGTACGTGCTTAGGAGCAGAACCGCCTGCACCTGTTTCGTACATGCCACCACCTGCCATTAATGGCACGATTGACAACATTTTCGCAGATGTACCCAATTCCATGATCGGGAACAAGTCAGTCAGGTAGTCACGCAGGATGTTACCTGTTACAGAAATAGTATCTAGACCGCGAGCAACACGTTCAAGCGTATAACGCATTGCACGTACTTGTGACATGATCTGGATGTCAAGACCAGTGGTGTCATGATCTTTCAGGTATTTTTCAACTTTCTTGATCAGTTCGTTTTCGTGTGGACGGTACGGGTCAAGCCAGAAGATTGCCGGCATGCCAGAGTTGCGTGCACGAGTAACTGCAAGTTTTACCCAGTCGCGGATCGGTGCGTCTTTCACCTGACACATACGCCAGATATCGCCTTCTTCCACGTTTTGTGACATCAACACTTCACCAGTTTCAAGATCAACGATGTTTGCAACACCGGCTTCAGAGATCTCGAAAGTCTTGTCATGTGAACCGTATTCTTCAGCTTTTTGTGCCATCAAACCAACGTTCGGTACAGTACCCATGGTTTTTGGATCAAAATTACCATTCCACTTACAGAAATTGATCATTTCCTGGTAAATACGCGCGAATGTAGATTCAGGCATAACTGCTTTACAGTCGTAAGGTTTGCCATCAGCGCCCCACATTTTACCGCCACCACGGATCATGGCAGGCATAGAAGCATCTACAATGACGTCGTTAGGAGAGTGGAAGTTAGTGATGCCTTTTGCTGAATCAACCATCGCCAGTGCTGGACGGTGTTCTTGACAAGCGTGCAGGTCACGGATGATTTCTTCACGTTGAGAAGTTGGAAGTGTCTCGATCTTCTCGTAAAGACCGGCCATACCGTTATTGACATTAATGCCAAGCTCATCAAAAAGCTTGCCATGTTTTTCGAATGCTTCTTTGTAGTAGATTCTTACACAGTGACCAAATACGATTGGGTGAGACACCTTCATCATGGTCGCTTTAACGTGTAAAGAGAACAGGATGCCTGCTTCACGACAGTCTTCAAGTTCTTTCTCGTAGAAGTCGCAAAGTGCTTTCTTGCTCATGAACATTGAGTCGATGATTTCGCCGTCTTGAAGCGCAACTTTTGGCTTAAGAACAATGGTTTCACCAGACTTGGTGATCAATTCCATTTTCACATCACGGGCGCGGTCTAAAGTCATCGACTTTTCGCCGTGGTAGAAGTCACCTTCGTCCATGTGTGAAACGTGAGTTTGAGACCACTGTTTCCACTCGCTCATAGAATGAGGGTGTTTTTTCACGTAGTTTTTAACGGCAGCAGGTGCACGACGATCTGAGTTACCTTCACGTAGAACAGGGTTTACTGCTGAACCAAGACATTTGCTATAACGTGCCTTGATTGCTTTTTCTTCTTCAGTGGTCGGGTTTTCAGGATAGTCAGGGATTGCATAGCCTTTAGACTGAAGTTCCTTGATACACGCTGTTAGCTGGCCAACAGAAGCACTGATATTTGGGAGTTTGATAATGTTCGTGTCTGGATCTTGTGTAAGACGACCTAGCTCAGCTAGAGTGTCAGGCACCTTTTGCTCTTCGCTTAGGTAATCTGTAAATTCGGAGAGCACGCGCACAGCTACAGAGATGTCACTTTTGACGATCTCAACGCCAGCTGGCTTAGTAAAGGTCTCAATGATCGGCAGCAGAGAATAAGTCGCCAGTAATGGCGCCTCGTCGGTCAGTGTGTAAATGATAGTTGACTTTCCACCAGCCATATATAGCCCCTTGCGTTGGATTGAGTTTCTGAGGACCGAACTTTTGGCCCAGCCTCTTTGAACCGATTTGCTTAAATAAAAACATTGAGAGTATCGTCTTTCAGCGCATTTCAGTCAACGAAATATGCCTTTAGATTGAAATTTGGGCGAAAATTTATACAGATTTGTGCGGTTTAGCCGTGTTTGTATTTTGTACAAAAAAATAATCCTCTATCGCTGTAAATCCTGATGAAAATGATCGGAAATGATTCGCTAGCCAATTGTATTCACTGAAAATGGTTTTTTGATCCTGACACAGGCTTAAACTGATCCTCGATATGGAGATGGATACCGAGTGACTGGATGCTGTTTTGCGCAAATTCAGTCAGGCTGATGATGCAAATTTGTCCTTGGCAGAGGGCTACATCATCATGGAATAGCTTTGCGCTATACTGGCAAGCATCAATGAAATGATCTTAAAGATTGACGCTAACAAGGAAATGTAATGCCCAGCTTGTTTATTGTGATGCTCGGTGGTCGTCATGCGCGTGCCAATACAGAAGTTCATGATGTGGTTTTGGCAATAGGAGAGAGTCTGGAAGATACCTATCCGCAATTGAAAAATGCCTGGTTTGCGGAACAGAAAGGTCTGCATATTGATGCCTGGGCGCAAATCAACGGGCTAGAGTTTGAAGGCAAGTCCTATGCGCTGCAATTTACTGATGCACAGCCACAGCAATCCGATGAAAAACTTTGGCTGATTAATCTGGGTGGTTATGATCCACGCGAATTTGGCGAGTTGCATCGTTATGTGCTGGTGGTTGCGCAGAATGCCATGGTCGCTAAACAGCGCGGTAAAGCTTACTTCGCCAGGCACTGGCAAAAACAGCATACTGACCGTGTTCTGGATGTAGATGACTGTATTGCCATCGATCAGGTTTATGGCCGCTACGTCCAACTGCTAGAGGGCAGCTTTAGTGGCAATCGCTGGGAAAATACCTATCTCACGATTTAAAGCAGTTTGCGATTGAATTAAACCTGCGGCTGGCTTGATGATTCGACAAGCGGTTTAAAAAACCTCTTTATCAAAATTTAATAATTGGCATAATACTGCCAAGGAAAAACAGTTTTGACTGAGATGGAATGTCTTAAATGGATTTAATTCAGGCAAATGGACAACCGCGTTATGGACGTTTTAAGGAGCTTCCAAAAAGTATTGACTATCAGGCATATCAATACAAAAATCCTTATGGTCATGTGCTGTCAGGCTGGCGCAAGCATCTAAAATATAAAAAATTCAAATTCTGTAGTATTCAGCATGAGCATTATACGATTGGACTGGCAATTGCCGATATTGCATGGGCAGGGCATGGTTTTGTCTATGTCTATAACCATATGACCAATGAAGTGTTGGAATGGAATGCGATTAATTTCCTGTCACGCAACACCGTGTTGGATGAACAGCCACTGTTTAATCATAGTTATTTCCATAATTCACCTTTTCAGATCGATATCCAGCATGCCAACGGCGTGCGTTATATCAATGTCAGCAAATATGGCGAGATTAAACTCAGTGCGCGAATTTTTTGTGCCGGAACTGATCCACTGAGTATGTGCAGTCCGACCGGCATAAATGGCTGGACTTATACCCAGAAATTAACCACCTTGGGCTGTGAAGGTTTTTTCATTAACAAGCAAGGTGAAACCATCCAGTTTAATGAACGCAGCTTTGCCTCTCTGGATGATACCTGCGGCTTTTTGCGCCCGGAAACCGCCTGGTTCTGGCTGTCCTGTAATTTCTGGGATCTGAACCAGAACCGGATTGGTATTAATCTGGCGTCAGGCGTAAATGAAAGCTTCGGTAACGAAAACTGTCTGTGGATCAATGGGAAAATTTATCCCTTGGCCGATGTGCTGTTTCAACAGGAATCGGAAAACCAATGGACGATTCAGTCGCTGGATGAAAGATTGAATCTGATGGTCAGCACAGGCTGGCGCCGTTATGAAAATCTCAACCTGCGTCTGGTCGGGAGCCAGTTTAGTCAGTGGCAAGCCAAGGTTTCCGGAACGATTCAGCAGGATGATCAGGAAATTATTTTACTAAATGAATATGCCTTGCTTGAACAGCATTATGCCAAATGGTAAAAGTGCAGGACATAAGACCTAATTTAAAAGCCTTCAATTTTGAAGGCTCTTTTGATTTGAGCTTAATCTTTGGCGGCCTGCCAGAAGGCTTCACCGGCCTGAATCGGGTCATTGGTTTCGGCTAAGGTTTTTACCCAGACATCATATTGCGCAATAACCGGATGCTGACTAGGATGGAAGTCTTTTTTAAACCAGTCCCGATATTGTGGGCCCATGCGGGTCAAGGTGCCGTTACGGCCAAACAACCAGGGCAGTCCTTTCAGGTTCATTTGCAGACGCTCTAAGACACTGAAGCCATCATGTTTCAGCATGACATTGGCGCGATAGGCGGTATAACTAAACATCAAAAATGTCGTACTGAGCAGGGTCATTTTGCGCATCCATTCAGGTGTTTTTGCGACCTCTTTCATCACGTCAAAAGCCACATCACGATGTTCCATTTCTTCAATGGCATGCCAGGCAAACATGGCACGAACAAAAGGATGGGCATCTCTTAACGTATCTTTCTGTCCAAAAAAAGTCTCGGCCATTAGCGCGGTCAAGTGTTCTGCCGCTGCCGTAGTTGCAATATTGAACTGTGCTGAACGATGTTTGAGGTCATAGGCGAACATATTATTTAAACGTTCGATAAAATCATCGACGGGCATGCCTTGTTCACGCATCAGCTGATTCATTTTTTCATGGGCAATGCCATGCTGTGCTTCCTGACGAATAAAATCTGCAACACGCTGCTGCAGTTCCGGGTCTGTGATCTGATTGCGAAACAGGCGCACGCTCTGAATAAAATAGCGCTCGCCATCAGGAAAGGTCAGGCTCAGGGCATCGAACATTCGGGTCAGAAAGGGATCGCCGCCCAACCAGTAGCGTGGAATTTCATCCAGTTTAAAATCAAGCTGGGTCCGTACTACGGGCTTTATCAAAGATTTTAATACTGCATTCATCTTGTACGTTCTTTTTTGTGACGATGCGAACAGTATGTCGGGGAATGCCGTAATTGTTTTGACAGCGCTTGCCAATTTTTATACATTTTATGCCAAATGAAAATAAAACTGCTCAGACTAAAGCAGGCAGCGAGAAGCGCGCATGCAAGAAATTAAAATATCCAATGGTTATATTCAGCTTTGGGCGACTTATCTGCGCAGTCTGCAAATTGAGCCTTTGGAAGCTGACTTTCTGCAAGATGTACATGAAGCGCTTGTTCCCCTGATTGATCAGCCTTTTGCCACACAAGTGCCTCTGGAATTATTGAATCAGCTTCTTTTAACAACCCGGCAGTATTTAAACTGTCCGCAGCTGATTTTCGAGATTGTACAAGTCATTCGCCCAGAGCATTTTGGTGTGCTCGGTTATATGGCTTCGCGCAGCAGCAGCGTTGCGGAAATGATTCGCCATATCATGCGTTTTCAGCGACTGGTGGTTGATGGCGGTGAGTTTGTACCTTTGCAGTTGAAGCAGCATGAACACAGTATTGAATTATACTGGGCCTATCTGGACGAAAAATATAATCTGCTAAATGAACTGACCATGGCCGCGATGGTGCAATTGGGACGCGTCATTTTGCAGGATCATCAACTGTTACTGCATTGTGTACGTTTTGCCCATGTGCCTGACATAGCGAAAATACATTATCAAAAGTTTTTTGCCAGTGAGGTGAGATTTTCTCAGGACTATTATGGCATAGAGCTGGATTTGCAAGGACTGGCACATCGGTCTGAGCAGGCAGATCCGATGCTGTTGCAGTTGCTGGTGCATCAGGCAGAACAGGCGATTGCCGCCAAGCCGCCCCTTGAGAATCATTTGGAACAGGCGCAGCAAATGATTGCCGAACAGCTGCGGACCCAGCATCAGGCCATTAAAGTTGAACAGCTTGCCCGGCAGTTGTTGATGTCGACACGTAGTTTGCAGCGCTTGTTCAGCACTCATGGCACTTCATTTAAAAAACTGCTGGAACAGCAGCGGATTAAACGTTGCGAGCTGTTGTTGCAGCAGGGATTAGGTCTGACCGAGATTGCCGAGCAGCTGGATTATTCTGATCAGTCGGCTTTGGCACGGGCCTATAAGGCAGCCACCGGACAGACCTTGTTAGAGCGAAAAAGGCAGTTACACAAAGCACGAAGCTGAAAAAAGCGACCGGTATCGGTCGCTTTTTTATTTTCGCAGGATGATGGATTAAGTGCTTGCTTTCACCTGAGGGAATCTAAACGCGATCGCAGCAATCGCAAAAATGGCCAGAATCCAGCAATAGTACACACCACCAATCAGTTCAACCGGCGAGATTTTTGCAATGGAACAGGCCAGTAGTAACTGTGCGCCATAGGGAATCAACCCTTGCACCACACAGGAGAAAATATCCATCAGTGCTGCAGAACGCTTAGGATCTACGCCGTATTCTTTGGCAACTTCACGTGCCATATCACCAGACAGAATAATCGCCACGGTATTATTGGCCACAAAGATATTCGAAAACACCACCAAAAAACTAATCCCGATTTCGCCGGCACGTTGCTTCCCAACTTTAAACAGACGGGTCAGGCTATAAATACGCTCGATCAGCCAGCGTAAACCACCTTCACGCTGCATGATCGCCGACAGGCCACCCAGAAACATCGACAATAACGCCACTTCAAACATGCCGACAAAGCCATCGTAAATTGAAGTATTCAGTTTGAGCAGATCGAATTCAGCTGTGGCAAATAGGCCAAACAAGCCGGAAAGTAGTACGCCAATGGTCAGTACAGCCAGAACGTGTAAACGGCTAAAGGCCAAAATAAATACGGCGATATAAGGTAAAACCAGAAGCCAGTTAAAATCCTTGTATTCCACCGCATTGCTACTGCCAGTACTCAATACGTAAATCAAAATAGTGACGATTGATGCAGGGACCGCAATCCAGACATTGACCCTGAACTTGTCACGCAGTTGTACGCGTTGGCTGGTGGTTGCCGCAATGGTGGTGTCCGAAATCATGGACAGGTTATCACCAAACATAGCACCGCCAACCACCGCACCAATCGCATAAATCACGTCAATATCGGTAACCTGGGTGAAACCAAAAGCGATCGGTGCGCAGGCCGCAATGGTACCCATGGAGGTACCCATCGCCGTGGCAATAAAGGCCGAGATCACAAATAACATCGGTAGAATAAATGTGGGTGGGATAACCGACAAGCCCATCTGCACGGTAGCATCCACACTGCCAATGGCGCTACTGACGCTGGCAAAGGCGCCGGCCAGCATAAACACCATAAACATCAGAATTAAGTTCGGATGACTGGCACCTCTGAGGAATTCCTCAATGCCCTGGTTGAGTTTGCCGCGATATACTAATGCAGCCAAGATAATCGCAGGCAGGGCAGCCACAGGCGCTTTCACCTGATAGAACGCGAACTCGGTTCCGATCAGGGAATGATAGATCCCGCTACCCAAAAATATGGTTAAAAATACAATAAGCGGCAGCAGTGCAATGGCGCGTGCCTGCACTGTAGCCTCAGAATCAGTCTGCATAGGAGATAAAAAAGTAAGAGAATAGGACTAGTATAAAGCAGGTTTTGCAATTTCAGAAAACTTTAAATGAATGCGCTAACATCTGCATTTTTATTAATTTTTATATGATAAAAATAAGTTTATCTAAATATTCAAGATTTTAGGTAATAGCAAAATTAGGCATCTTTGATCATTGTGAAAAAAATCAAAATAATCGTAAATAGACCCTTCCGAATTGTTTTGAAATCTTCGCACAGGAAATGAAGTACTCGAGGTCGGTATCGCAGACTGTTCATTGGACAAAAAATAGCGTTACAATGCGATGTCTTGTATTTCTACATAGTCAATGCCTCAAGTTTGAAACACGTTAAGGAAAATACCACCCTATGTCACGTTTAGCCACACGATTTGGACAACTTAAATCTCAACAGCGTAAAGCTTTAGTTTCTTATGTCATGGCGGGTGATCCGCATCCAGAAGTCACAGTGCCTTTGCTGCATGAGATGGTGGAGGCGGGTGTCGACGTGATTGAGCTGGGACTTCCTTTCTCGGATCCGATGGCCGATGGGCCGGTGATTGCGCTAGCTGCTGAACGTGCTCTGGCTGGTGGAACCAATACCTTGGATGCACTGCACATGGTGAAAGAATTTCGCTTGAAAGACCGCGAAACACCAGTGGTGCTGATGGGTTATCTGAATCCGGTTGAAGTAATTGGCTATGAAAAGTTTGTGGCTTATGCCTATGAATGTGGAGTAGACGGCGTACTGCTGGTGGACTTGCCACCAGAAGAAGCAAAAAGTCTGGGTGAAGTACTGGCAAAATATGACATGGATCAGATTTTCCTGCTGGCACCAACTTCAACCGATGCACGTATTCAACATGTAGCAAAACAGGCCAGCGGCTTTATTTACTATGTGTCACTGAAAGGCGTGACCGGTGCAGCAACTTTAGATGTCTCTGAAGCCGCTGCACGCATTCAAAAGATTAAAGCTGTGACTGATGTTCCTGTAGGCGTAGGTTTCGGTATCAGTGATGCTGCATCTGCGAAAGCGATGGGTGTTGCTGCCGATGCAGTTATTGTGGGTAGTGCGTTTGTAAAGCAGTTTGCAACGCTCGCACCAGAACAAGCCGTTATTGCGACGGTGAATAAAGTCAAGGAGCTTCGAGCAGCGCTCGATGAGTTAGTATGAGTCAACAAGTGAAATCAGGCAAAATTCTGAGCCCATCGACCCCATGGACGGAGCGTACTGTTCCGGGCATTCAGGTACCCGATGAGCAAACGGCATATAAAGCGACATTTACCGAGCCTACGATTGAGTGCCCTGAATGTCATGCATTGGTGACCCGTACTGCCATGTCATTCAATGCCTATGTATGTCCGCAATGTGATGAGCATTTGCGTATGAAAGCCCGTGAGCGTTTGAACTGGTTCTTTGATCAGGTACAAACAGAATTGGGTCAGGAATTTATAGCCAAAGATCCGCTGAAATTTGTCGATAGTAAAGCCTATCCAGACCGTATGGCGGAAGCACAAAAGAAAACTGGTGAAACCGAAGCATTGGTAGTAATTCAAGGTTTGCTGAAAGGCGTACCGATGATTGCCTGTGCGTTTGAGTTCGACTTCATGGGCGGTTCTATGGGCACAGTGGTCGGTGACCGCTTTGTTCAGGCTGCAGAACATGCGATTGAAGCTCGTCAACCTTTGATCTGTTTTGCTGCTTCGGGTGGTGCTCGTATGCAGGAAGGCATGTTGTCCCTGATGCAAATGGCGCGTACTTCGGCTGCGATCCAGCGTTTAAAAGAAGCAGGTCTGCCTTATGTAGTGGTATTGACTCATCCAGTGTACGGCGGTGTGACCGCATCATTGGCAATGCTGGGTGATGTACATATTGCTGAACCGAAAGCGATGATTGGCTTTGCCGGTAAACGTGTGATCGAACAGACTGTACGTGAAAAACTGGAAGAACCGTTCCAGCGCGCGGAATATTTGCTTGATCATGGGGTAATCGATCAGATTGTTCACCGTCATGCATTACGTGATACAGTTTATCGTATCGTTACGAAGTTGATGAATTTGCATTGAACACAGCACCCTTAGCAACAGATTCTTTAAATACATGGCTCGATTATTGGAGCCATGTTCACGTTACGGGTATTGATTTAGGTCTGGAACGGGTTATTCCTGTAGCTGAAAAGCTGGGCGTGACATCTCCAGAGGCCAAAGTGCTGACGGTGGCAGGAACCAATGGTAAGGGTTCGACCACCACCACGCTGGCCGCGATCCTGAATGCGCAAGGCTTCAAGGTCGGGCTATATCAATCCCCCCACGTGTACCGTTTCAATGAGCGTGTTAAATTGCGCGGCATTGAAGTGGAAGATCAGTTGCTGATTGATGCTTTTGTTCAGGTCGATCAGGCTCGTCGCGAATGCGGTTTGAGCCTGTCTTTCTTTGAAGCCACGACACTGGCTGCTTTTGTGATTTTTAAAGATCAGTGCTGTGATGTCTGGGTGCTGGAAGTTGGTTTAGGCGGCCGTCTGGATGTGGTCAATGTGGTCAATCCGGATGTTGCGGTGATTACCAATATTGGTCTGGATCATACTGACTGGCTTGGTGACACCATCGAGAAAATTGCTTTTGAAAAGGCCGGAATTATTCGCCCGGATATTCCAGTCGTGTTTGGTGGACAGCAACAGATCCCGCAAGCCATTCTAAATAAAGCTCAAGAATGTAATGCATCTTTGTATGCAATCAACCGGGATTATTTCTATAAAGCCTTTGAAGATGGCCAAAGCTGGGCTTTTGCTTCATCGGGTACGACCTTAAAACTCCCAACAGGTTCGCTGGCACTGGATAATATTTCTACCGCCGTGGCCGCCATTCTGCTGAGCGGATTAAACGTCAGCCAGCAGGCAATTGCACAAGGCATTCAAACGGCAAAATTGCCGGGACGGTTTGAAATCCGTCAAATCCAGAATAAAACCGTGATTTTTGATGCAGGACATAACCCGCATGGGGTGGAATTTCTGCTGAAACAATTACGAGATTATTTAAATTACAATCAAAAATATAATGAAGTCATTTGTGTATTTTCAATGCTGGCAGATAAAGATATAAATTCTGTCGTCAAGTTATTGAAAGACACGGTTCAATTGTGGAAAATTGCACCATTATTCGTCCCACGTGCGGCAGAGGTCACAGTTTTGGCTGATGCTTTAAGCGGTGAGGCGGTAGAACAATTTGATAATGTAAAATTAGCTTTTAAATCAGCCCTGGATCAAACAGATAATAATCAGCTGATTTTGGTATGTGGATCATTTCATACCTTAGAAGCGGTATGGGAGTATTTGGAAGAATGTCAATGAATAACAAACAGCGCTGGATGGGCGGTGTTGTTTTACTCGGTGGTGGTGTTTTATTGGCAGCATTACTCCTGAAAGGCCAAGATGAAATCAATCAGGACCGTCAGCAAAATCCGGCACAGGCTGCGGAAGTTGAAAATAAAGAGGCAGGCAATCATTCGCTCGGTTCTTTGACGGTCGATGTAGAAACAGAAAAGCGTTTACTTGAACAGCAACGCCGTGATCGCGAAAAAGCGGTTGCAGAACAGGAGGCGCGTGCAGCCGAATTTTTAGCGATGCAACAGCAGGCTGAAGCAGATGCTGCACGTAAAGCGGCTGAAGAATATGCTGCCCTGAATGCACACCGCCTAGGACAGCAAAGTTCCGATAATATTCCACCAGAACTGGTGGAAGATGAACAGGCCAAGCAGAAACGTCTGGCTGAAGAAAAAGCGGTGCAAGAAAAAAAGTTAGCCCAGCAGCAGCTGGACCAACAAAAAGCCAATAGTTCTACTGACGCAGCCAAGAAAGAAGCAGAGCGTAAAGCTGCTGAAAGTAAAGCCGCTGAAGAAAAACGCAAGTTAGAGCAACAGCAAAAAGCCGAAGCAGAACGTAAGGCGGCTGAAGCAAAACGTAAAACCGAGGAAGAGCGTAAAGCGGCTGAAAAGAAAGAAGCTGAACGTAAAGCTGCCGAGGAAAAACGTAAAGCTGACGAAAAACGTAAAGCTGAAGAAGCCAAGAAAAAGGCTACAGCCGAAGAAGCCAAGAAGAAAGCAGAAGCTGAACAGGCGCGTAAGTTACTGGAAGGTGAAGAGGACAAGCAATGGATGGTGCAGGTGGCACTGGCAGCGAATGAAGCCAATGCAGATGCTGTAGCAGCCAAACTGCGTGCCAAAGGTTATAAAGTAACCAAAAGCTCAACGTCTAAAGGTGTACGTATCATGGTGGGTCCGTCCAAAGACCGTGAGACTGCAGATGCACTTCGTAAGAAAATTGCGTCTGATGCCAGCCTGAATATGAAATCAGCTTGGGTGAACGATTGGGTGCCGCTAGATAAGCGTTAATTCTTAGTATTAATCAAAGTTTCTGTAGATGGATTCGTGAGTTGCTCGCGAATCCATTTTACATTTTCAGGGGTAAATAAATTTTCAATATTGTGCCAAATGGCATGAAAACCATATCCGCCATGTTTCATTTCCTGTAGTGCCTGCTCAATCGGCCAATGTTCAAAAATAATCCGGTACATGGCGACACTTGCACCAGTTCGGTCTGAACCGTGATAACAATGCAAGAGCACCTTCTGGTGATTTTGTTGTGCTTGCTGAATCAGTAGCATAATTTTCAATAAATCTTCCCGATCAATTGCCCAGGTATGTATGGGTACATGATGTAGCTGAAAGTTTTCATTGCTCAAAACAAAGCTGTCTTGATCCCGTGAACGTAAATTAATAACTACATCGATTTGATGCTTTTTTAATAAAGGAATGAGTTCAGTTGAAGGCTGCTCACTACGATAGACAAAATTGCTGATTTGATGAAAATTATGATTCTGATGAATGGGCTGTCCCCAATGCTGAGGACGTTGAGGTTCAGGCAGGGCAGGCGTAGTCATGCAACCTGTGGTTAGGAGGTAGCCACTCATGAGGATTGGAAATATGCAGATTTTCATACAGAGCATAGATGTTGTTTTTGTTATTTCAAGTTTAAAGTGGATATGAGATTTTGAATATAAAAAAGCCTATCCGAAGACAGGCTGTATAGAGAAATCGAACCCGTAGCACGTCAATGTAGTATTCGATAAAGCATAAAATGTGGAAAATAGAGTTTCTCTTATTCTTTACTACGAGCTCCATCTTATCCTGTGCTACGCGCTTCGCTTGTCTTGCGCAAAATTAAAAAGGAGTCCTTTTAATTTTGCTCAGGATGTGGCGTTAAGCGCAGGTAAGGTTTAACCGCGGTATAACCTTTTGGAAAACGTTGCTTGATTTCTTCTTCATCTTTCAGTGAAGGGACAATCACCACATCATCACCGTGCTGCCAGTTCGCAGGCGTGGCCACTTTATGTTTATCGGTGAGTTGAAGTGAATCCACCACACGCAAGATTTCATGGAAATTACGACCGGTCGATGCAGGATAAGTAATAATCAAACGGACTTTTTTGTTGGGATCAATGACCACTAAAGAACGAACTGTTAGCGTTTCGCTGGCATTCGGATGAATAAAGTCATACAGCTCAGAAACTTTGCGATCCTGATCGGCAATGATCGGGAAATTCACCGTGGTGTTTTGGGTTTCATTGATATCTTTAATCCAGCCATGATGCGATTCAACATCATCGACCGACAAGGCAATGGCTTTCACGCTACGTTTTGCAAACTCGTCTTTCAGTTTTGCGGTATAGCCAAGCTCAGTCGTACATACTGGTGTATAGTCAGCAGGGTGTGAAAATAAAATGCCCCAGCTATCACCCAGAAAGTCATAAAAATTAATCAGGCCTTCACTGGATTGCTGTTCAAAATTCGGTGCGGTATCGCCTAGACGTAAACTCATCTTTTTAGCCTCAATTGGTCTTTTAGTGTCGAGATAGGATTTAATATGAACCAATTTTTTTATGATTAAAAATAGTGTTTTTTGCTTTCTTTATGAGTAAATTGCATAAGTAGGATATCCATCTATCCAGAAGCGCAAAAATCAGTCACTTAATTGACTATGTTGCACAGGGAAAATTTGCTACATTACTTTGCCTTAGATCTTAGGGCTAGAACTAAGGATCAGATTTTTTTAGCGGTTTTACAGCAAAACCCTTGTAGTTCAAATTTCTAGCACCATAATAACGACTAAGAACATATTCATTTGACAAGCAAGATTTAGAGAGTCTATTCATGTTGGCAAGTCTGATCGGAGGAATCTTCGGTACCAAAAATGAGCGCGAACTCAAACGCATGCGTAAAATCGTAGACAAGATTAATGTGCTCGAGCCGACGATATCTACCCTGAGCGATGCAGACTTATCTGCAAAAACTGAAGAATTCAAACAACGATATAATAAGGGTGAAACCCTCGATAAACTATTGCCTGAAGCATTTGCAGTCTGTCGTGAAGCCGCGAAGCGGGTGATGGGCATGCGTCATTATGACGTGCAGCTGATCGGTGGTATTACCTTGCACGAAGGCAAAATCGCAGAAATGCGTACCGGTGAAGGTAAAACCCTGATGGGTACTTTGGCCTGTTATCTGAATGCCATCAGTGGCCAAGGTGTACATGTCATTACCGTGAACGATTACCTGGCGCAACGTGATGCCGAGTTAAACCGTCCATTATTCGAATTTTTAGGTCTAAGCATCGGCATTATTTATTCCATGCAAAATCCGATGGAAAAAGCGGAAGCTTATCGTGCCGATATTACTTACGGTACCAATAACGAATTTGGCTTTGACTACCTGCGTGACAACATGGTGTTCTCGCTAGCAGAGAAAAAGCAGCGTGGTTTGACCTATGCCATTATCGATGAGGTCGATTCGATCCTGATTGATGAAGCGCGTACCCCGTTGATTATTTCCGGTCAAAGTGAAGATTCTTCACAGCTTTATGCAGCCATCAATAATATTCCACCAAAATTACAGGCACAGAAAGAAGAGAAAGTGCCGGATGGCGGTCACTTCTGGATTGATGAAAAACAGCGTTCAGTTGAAATTACGGAAGTGGGTTTTGAAACCATTGAAAGTGAATTGATTGAAATGGGCTTGCTGGCAGAAGGCGAGAGCCTGTATTCAGCGTCGAACCTGAACCTGTTGCATCATGTCACTGCAGCGATTCGTGCGCATTATCTCTATCAACGTAATGTCCAATACATCATCAACGATGGTGAAGTGATTATTGTCGATGAAAATACCGGTCGTACCATGCCGGGACGCCGTTGGTCTGAAGGCTTGCACCAAGCCGTAGAAGCCAAAGAAGGTCTGGAAATCCAGCCAGAAAACCAGACTCTGGCAACCACAACCTTCCAGAACTATTTCCGTCTGTATAAAAAATTATCCGGTATGACCGGTACTGCTGATACCGAAGCAGCGGAAATGAAAGAAATTTATGGCCTGGATGTGGTACTGATTCCGACTCACCGTCCAATGATTCGTCAAGACCATAACGATTTAATTTACTTAAATCGTGAAGGGAAATATAACGCGATTATTCAAGAAATTCAGCGTGTGCATGAAGCAGGTGTTGCGCCAATCTTGATTGGTACAGCAACGATTGAAGCTTCTGAGATTCTGTCGGATAAGCTAAAAGCTGCAGGTATCCAGCATGAAGTACTGAATGCCAAACAGCACGAACGTGAAGCCGATATTATTGCGCAGGCCGGTGCGCCGCGTGCAGTGACGATTGCCACCAACATGGCCGGTCGTGGTACCGACATTTTGCTCGGTGGTAACTGGAAAGCATTACTGGCTAAAATTGAAAACCCGACTCCTGAAGATGAAACGCGTCTGAAAGCAGAATGGGATGTTAATCACCAGGCCGTGCTGGATTCTGGCGGTTTGCATATTATCGGTTCTGAGCGTCATGAATCACGCCGTATCGATAACCAGCTGCGTGGTCGTGCTGGTCGTCAGGGTGACCCGGGTGTATCACGTTTCTACCTGTCACTTGAAGATGACTTGATGCGTATTTTCGCCGGTGATCGCGTAGTCGGCATGATGCGTGCTATGGGCTTGCAGGAAGATGAAGCGATTGAGCACAAAATGGTGTCTCGTTCGATTGAAAATGCGCAGCGTAAAGTGGAAGCACGTAACTTCGATATTCGTAAGAACTTGCTAAAATACGATGACGTCAATAACGAACAGCGTAAGATCATTTATAGTCAGCGTGACGACATTCTGGCAGAAAATTCACTGCAGGATTATATTGAAGAAATGATCCGTGAAGTGATGCAGGGTGTAATCGCCAACTATATTCCGCCTGAATCGATTCATGACCAGTGGGATATTGAAGGTCTGGAACTGGCGCTGCGTGAAGATCTTTCGATGGATCTTCCTATCGGACAATGGCTGGAACAGGACCGTCGTCTGGATGAAGAAGCTTTGGTGGTGCGCATTACCGATGAAGTACTGAACCGCTACCGTTCACGTCGTGAACAAATGGGTGAAGAATCTGCAGCTTCGCTTGAACGTCACTTTATGCTGAATTCTCTGGATCGTCATTGGAAAGAGCATCTGGCAGCGATGGATTACCTGCGTCAAGGTATTCATTTACGTGGTTATGCGCAAAAGAATCCAGAGCAGGAATATAAAAAAGAAGCTTATAACCTGTTTGTAAACATGCTCGGTACAATCAAGTCAGATGTCGTAACAGATCTGTCACGCATCCACGTACCGACCCCTGAAGAGCTGGCGGAAATGGAAGCACAGCAGCAGGCACAGGCTGAGGCAATGCGTTTGCAGTTATCTCATGAAGAGTTTGACGGCTTGTTGGCAGGCGAACATGAGGTGACGACCGAGCAAAATGCTCAGGCCAATCCGGTAGCACCAGTCTTTGAAGCGCCGGCAAGTCGTAATGCACCTTGTCCATGTGGTTCAGGCCTGAAATACAAACAGTGTCATGGCAAGATCTAAACGCTATTAAAAATCAGAGCCACATGGCTCTGATTTTTTTATGTATGAAGAGTTTTCAAAAATTGAATACTGTTTGCAGTCTTAAGAATTAAATGCTATTTAATGGCTCATTCAACACCTCAAAGTGGAATAACCTGAATGAAAAAAGTATTAAAAACGCTCATGATTGCCGCTTTGGCAATACCTGCCTTAAGTTTTGCCCAAACTGCAGCGACCACAACAATTGATAAAGTTCAGCAAGCGGTGGGTACGACTACTGCTCAAGTACAACGTACCGATGCACAAGTAACTGTGGCAAGCCCACGTACCGGCATCCGTTATACCTTTGCCAACCAGAACCGTCCGATTGTGTTGCAGACGGCTGCGATTGCAGCTGCCAATGCAGCAAATGTAGACCGTATTGTTGCTACAAATCCGGCACTTTCTACTGCAAGTCAACAACAGGCGAAACAGGCTTTGTTAAGCGAATCTGGACAACTTGCACAAAATTAAAAATATCTTATTTTAAAAATGTAGAAACCAGTCTTGATGACTGGTTTTTTATTGTGAAAATCCATAACAAATCTCAGGTTGGCTCAGGCTTTGGCTCGATTTTTTGTTGCAGATCAACTAAGCTGTATTTTTCTGAAACTTCAATATTGGACTTTAAAATGGCAGTTGGTGACGTATCTATGCCACAGATGCATGTGGTGAAAGGGGTTAAAATTGGTTCGGCTGAAGCCTATGTGCGCTATCAGAACCGACGTGACCTGGTGATATTTGAACTGGCTGCAGGCTCCAATGTTGCTGGAGTGTTTACCCAGAATGCCTTCTGTGCAGCACCAGTGCATGTATCTAAAGCCCATTTGCAAGCGGGCAATCCACGTTACCTGGTAATCAATACCGGAAATGCCAATGCAGGAACAGGCCCTACAGGTATGGCAAATGCAGAAGCCACCTGTGCCAAGCTGGCTGAACTTGCAGGCGTGCAGGCTGCTGAAGTGTTGCCATTCTCGACTGGTGTGATTGGTGAGCAGCTTCCGATGGAGCGGTTACTTACAGGTTTACAGCCTGCGCTGGATTCATTGCGTGATGATGCTTGGGTCGACGCAGCGACCGGAATCATGACCACAGATACCACTCCGAAAGGTGCGTCAGAACAGTTCGAGCTGGATGGTGTGACTTATACCATGACTGGTATTTCCAAAGGTGCAGGCATGATTCGCCCGAATATGGCGACCATGCTGGGTTATGTTGCGATGGATGCACCGATCAGCCGTGAACTGGTTCAACAGTTGTTAACTGAAACAGTCAATGTATCGTTTAACCGTATTACCATTGATGGTGATACATCAACCAATGATTCGTGTATTTTTATTGCCACAGGTCAAGCCGGTGGTGCTGAAATCACTTCGACTGAAGATCCGCGTTATGCAGTGGTGCTAGATGTATTGACACGTACCATGAAACGCCTTGCGCAACTGATCGTACGTGATGGTGAAGGTGCGACTAAATTCATTACCGTGACTGTAGAAGGTGGTGGCAATACTCAAGAGTGCTGCGATATTGCCTATAGCATTGCGCATTCACCGCTGGTCAAAACCGCGATCTTTGCTTCTGATCCAAACTGGGGCCGTATTCTGGCAGCGATTGGTTATGCCGGTGTGCCAAATTTAGACGTTGCAAAAATTCAGGTTTGGTTAGATGATGTACAAATCTGCAAAGATGGTGGTGCGGCAGCAGACTATACTGAAGCAGCCGGTGCACGTGTGATGGCCCAGGCTGAAATGACGATTCGTGTTGATCTTGGACGAGGTCAGGCAAAAGATACGGTTTATACCTGTGACCTGTCGTATGACTACGTAAAAATCAATGCAGATTATCGCTCATAATTCAGATCGTTTCTAAAGCCTCCGTTGTGGGGCTTTTTTTATATCTTGTAGTTTTTAATGACTGGTCAAAAATAGCACTTCGCCAAAGATGACCGGGATGTAGGGTGAAAGGTTCATTGAATAGTGAACCATGAGGGTAGAGTAAGAGTTGTTATGAGTGATGCGACCAAATTAATAGCCAATGAAGCTAAATCGATTGTGCAGGCGCATTTAGATCGTTTAGATGTTCCTCAAGAACATCAAATGAGCCAGCAGGAAAAATTGGACAAATTTGCACAGATCAAGGCAGAGCTGGAAAAACAGGATGCTGTTTTGGTGGCGCATTATTATTGCGACCCTGAAGTCCAGGAACTGGCTGAACTAACCGGTGGCTGTGTTTCCGACTCACTGGAAATGGCGCGTTTTGGTCGCGATCATCCAGCTTCAACGCTTGTGGTAGCTGGTGTGAAATTTATGGGCGAAACCTCTAAAATTCTTTCACCCAATAAAACCGTGCTGATGCCTACCTTGGAAGCGACCTGCTCACTGGACCTGGGTTGTCCTGTTGATGAATTTACCGCTTTTTGTGATGCGCATCCGGATCATACCGTGGTGGTTTATGCTAACACGTCAGCGGCCGTGAAAGCCCGAGCCGATTGGGTCGTCACTTCAAGTTGTGCAGTGGAAATTATCGAGCATCTGGACAGTCTGGGTGAAAAAATCATCTGGGCACCCGATCAGCATCTGGGTCGTTATATCCAGAAAAAAACCGGTGCAGAGATGTTGCTCTGGGATGGCGCCTGTATCGTGCATGAAGAATTCCGTTCACGTGGTATTGCCAATATGAAAGCGCTCTATCCGGATGCGGCAGTTCTGGTACATCCCGAATCACCGATGTCTGTAGTCGAGATTGCCGATGCCGTGGGTAGTACCTCACAATTAATTAAAGCAGCACAGACTTTGACGAATCAGCGTTTAATCGTCGCTACTGATCGCGGCATTTTTTATAAAATGCAGCAGGCAGTACCGGATAAAATCCTGATTGAGGCACCAACCGCAGGAGAGGGAGCGACCTGTCGTTCTTGTGCGCATTGTCCTTGGATGGCCATGAACGAGCTGGATGGTATCTTGCATGTGTTACAGCATAAAGATCAGGAAGTACATGTCGATCCGGCACTTGCTGAACGAGCGAAACTACCTCTAGATCGCATGCTGAACTTTAGTGCCGGACTAAAACGTTAAAATTTGTATAAAAAATGTCTGAAGCGATTGATAAATAAACGCTTGAAGCGTTTTTTCGGTTTTTTTTAAATATAGGTGTTGACGTCTCCGGGCGTCACGCCTAGAATGCACACCGTACCGAACGATGTTCGATACGAAAGCTGAGATGAATCGGAGCATAGCACAGCCTGGTAGTGCACCTGGTTTGGGACCAGGGGGTCGTAGGTTCGAATCCTACTGCTCCGACCAATTCTTCAAGGCAAATGATGTTTGCATCAGTAACGCGCTTGTAGCTCAGTTGGATAGAGCATCCGCCTTCTAAGCGGATGGTCACAGGTTCGAATCCTGTCAGGCGCGCCATTTGGTCGCTTGATGTTAAGAATCAAAATGATGGTGGATGTAGCTCAGTTGGTAGAGCCCTGGATTGTGATTCCAGTTGTCGCGGGTTCGAATCCCGTCATTCACCCCAACTTTTAAAGTTGAAATCGGAGCATAGCACAGCCTGGTAGTGCACCTGGTTTGGGACCAGGGGGTCGTAGGTTCGAATCCTACTGCTCCGACCATCTCCTTCAAGATGGTCGAGATAAAAGATACCGCGTTAAGCGGTTTTTTTTATGCCTGAAATTCAATGTGAATAAAAAATATACAATTGTTATCGGTGGCTATCATGATGAATGCTCGAACCCCTATTAAATTATTTTTCATCTAATAAAACTGTGCATTGAAGATTGCTTTCTTCTCGCATTGATTCACTTTTAATTTTAATCATTCAACAATTCAACCAGAGTTTATCTATAGAGTGATTATCTTGTTGAATGGAATTTTAATGGATGGAGAAGGATTATATTTTTAAAATGGGTAAGGGATTCCATAGTAAATCTATTTTATTAACTCATCTGTTGTGTTTGATCTGAAATAAAGACAATAAAAAATTTTTAGATAGATATAGCAATTAAATTAACTAGAAATATCCTTTGATAAGTAAATAAACTACTTTAAAACATCAGTAATTGAATAAATTTTGAGTGAAAAATAGAAAAACCTATAATTTTTGTAGAATAAATAAACAGTCGTGATATTTTTGCTGAATTATTTAAGAATAGGGGTTGTATTGGGTCGGGAATGCTGTAGAATGCACATCCATCGGCGGTGATGAAGATTAAAACTTCTGATAAAACAGTGACTTAGTTGAGTTTAATTGAGTTGGGTTTTATTTGATAAGTTTGAAAAATAGTTTTCATTACTGGTTGACTTTCTAGAGATAGA
>NZ_JBSXNI010000030.1:0-18421 GCF_056857555.1 Acinetobacter sp. L-24
TTTAAATGTGACTTGTTCCATTTTAGAGATTTGTTTAAGATAAGATATAACTCATTGAGATGTGTCATAGTATTCGTCGTTAGAAAACAATTATTGTGACATTATTTCAATGAGTTATCTATTTTTGTCGTGTACAGAGATCGATTATACAAGATTAGATCTTTATATGAAGCCAAAACCAAGACTCAAATCGATATTCAAAATAGCTGTTCTCAATAGATGCACTGAATGAGCCAAATTTCATACCCAATTTTTCCCTTCTATTTTAGTCCTATAGCACTGATTTCATCCTGAAATCTTGGTATAACAAAGCCCCCTGTTTTAAAAAATATTTTTATGAATAATATTAATTTAATTTATAGGTCAATCGTTTACCAATTTTATTTATTACGTAATTAAATTACGTATTGAATAATAATTTAGATCAAGTATGATGAATTAAAACTTCTACACTTGTTCACTCAACATTGAGAATGTTGCTGAACAGGTGCCCCATGTCAGACAAACGGATTTGTCTCTCTCGCTCTAGAATTGTAGCGACCAGTCCGTTAGCTCTGAAAGGAATCGTTAAAAAGATAAGCAATAGGATTGCTTAAAAAAGAAATGAGGACGTTGTATGAATGAATTAGCCAACCCATTAGAACTGTGTGGATTCGAATTTATTGAATTTGTTTCTAAAGATGGTCAGCTAGATGCGGTGTTTGAAACCATTGGGTTCAGCAAAGTGGCAAAGCATAAGTCTAAAAATGCGTATTTATGGCGTCAGGGCAAAATTAATATCATTCTAAATTATCAGCCTGAATCGTATGCAGCTTATTTCTATAAAGAACACGGCCCTTCTGCCTGTGCAATGGGTTTCCGCACCAAGAATGCGGCAAAGGCATTTAAAAAGGCAATAGAAATTGGTGCAGAACCAATTTACAATCAAATTGGCCCGATGGAGCTGAATATCCCAGCAATTAAAGGGATTGGCGGCTCTCCTATTTTCCTCGTCGATTGTGACATTTACCAAAATGACTTCATTTTCTTTGATGATGTACCCTCCCATCCTGTCGGCACAGGTTTATATGAAATCGACCATTTGACCCATAATGTGTATAAAGGCCGTATGCAGTATTGGGCTGATTTCTATGAAAAGATTTTCAACTTCCAAGAAATTCGCTACTTCGATATTAAAGGTGAATATACTGGCCTGACGTCCAAGGCACTCACGGCGCCAGATGGCAAAATCCGTATTCCGCTGAATGAAGATTCGGATAAAGGAAATGGTCAGATTGCCGAGTTCCTGAATGAATTTAACGGTGAAGGCATTCAGCATATTGCCTTCATTTGTGATGACCTGATTAGCACTTGGGACAAACTCAAAGCTTTAGGAGCCAAGTTCATGACACCTCCACCCAATACCTATTATGAAATGCTAAATGAACGTTTGCCTAACCACGGCGAACCTGCTGATGAACTACAAAAACGTGGCATTTTGCTGGATGGCAATACTAAAGACGGTAATAAGCGTCTCCTCTTGCAAATTTTCTCTCAAAATATGCTAGGCCCAGTCTTCTTTGAATTTATTCAGCGTAAAGATGACGACGGTTTTGGTGAAGGCAACTTTAAAGCGCTATTTGAGTCGATTGAACGCGACCAAATTAAACGTGGCGTTTTAGATGTATCTAAAGCTTAAACGATTTCTAGAATTTCCCTGTACATATAGTTTTATGTACAGGGAAATTTAACTTTTGCGCAAAAATTATACTCGTAAAAATTAAAGTCCGCTCCGATGACAATATAAAAATAACTAAACATCATCATGGCTCAGGGCTTTATCTCACATGGATGAAGAATAAAAATGCAGCACATTGAACAAGGAAACCTGAAAAAAGGTTTAAGTAATCGTCATATTCAGCTCATCGCCCTCGGTGGTTCTATCGGCACAGGGTTATTCCTCGGTATTTCACAAACCATCAAACTCGCAGGACCTTCTGTTATTTTAGGCTATGCCATCGCAGGCCTTATAGCCTTTCTTATGATGCGCCAACTCGGTGAAATGATTGTGCATGAACCCGTGAGTGGTTCTTTTAGTCATTTTGCTTATAAATACTGGGGCAAATTTGCGGGCTTTATGTCTGGCTGGAATTATTGGGTACTCAATATTTTAGTGTGTATGGCTGAACTCAGCGCTGTCGGCCTCTATATCCATTACTGGTGGCCTGATATTCCAACGTGGGTTTCTGCTTTGGGTTTATTTATTTTTATTAATGTCATTAATTTACTGCACGTGAAATTATTTGGTGAAATGGAATTCTGGTTAGCCATCATTAAGGTCGTGGCAATTATTGCCATGATTGCTTTTGGTAGTTACTTGCTGGCCAGCGGTAGTGGTCATAGCCAGTCTAGCTTACAAAATTTATGGCAGCTCGGTGGCTTCTTCCCCAATGGTATTACAGGCTTAGTGATGGCTATGGCCATGATTATGTTTGCTTTCGGTGGAATTGAACTGGTGGGCATTGCAGCAGCAGAGACAGATAACCCTCAGAAAACTCTCCCAAAAGCCGTCAATCAAATTGTTTACCGCGTGTTGTTATTTTATATCTTGAGCCTAGTCGTAATTTTGTCGCTTTATCCATGGAATATGATGGCTGAAGGCGGTAGTCCTTTCGTATTGATTTTCGACTCTTTAGGCAGCCAGACCGTGACCGCTGTTTTAAATTTTGTGGTTTTGACTGCGGCTGTTTCTGTCTATAACAGCACCAATTACTGTACCAGCCGAATGCTGCTTGGTCTGGCACAACAAGGCAATGCTCCAAAATTTTTAAGCAAAATTAATCCGCGTGGTATTCCTGTAAATGCCATTATGGTTTCAGCTTTCTTTACTTTAATATGTGTTCTGATTAACTATTTATTTCCTGAAAAAGCATTTAACTTACTCATGATGCTGGTCGTAGCGGCTATTGTGATTAACTGGGTCGTGATTTCTTATACCCATTTAAAGTTTAAAAAAGCTATGAATCGTATGCAGGTAAAAACTCACTTTCCAAGTGTGGCCTATCCATTTACCAATTATTTATGTATTGCCTTCATGGCGTGTATTCTGCTTATTATGAGTCGTAGCCCAGATATGCAAATCGCAGTTCTCATGATTCCAGTCTGGATTACGATTTTACTGACGGCTTACTTCTTTAAACGGAAGCAAGAAGATCATGTTGCGTTGCTTGAAAAAAGTAAAATCACTTCCTTACCAGAAGCGTAATATCGTATTTATCATATTAGGATGTATTCATGTTTCAACATATTGATGCCTATGCAGGTGACCCGATTCTTTCTCTGATGGAGGAATTCAGCAAAGATACGCGCCAGAATAAGGTCAATCTCAGTATCGGACTTTATTATAATGAAGATAATATCGTGCCGCAGCTACAGTCGGTTCAAAAAGCCTATACTCATTTAATTCCTGACTATGACAAAGTCCGAGTCTATTTGCCGATGGATGGGCTCAAGAGCTTTAATCAGGCTGCACAAGAACTCATTTTCGGTCACGCTAGCCCTGCCCGTCAGCAAGGGCGTGTCGTCACCATTCAGACTTTGGGTGGTTCTGGTGCACTCAAAGTGGGTGCAGACTTCTTGAACAAATACTTTCCGCAGTCCGAGATCTGGGTCAGTCAGCCGACTTGGGAAAACCATATTGCGATCTTTAATGGCGCTGGTGTTCAAACCCATTTCTACCCTTATTATGATGCGGACACCCATGCCGTAAATCTAACGGCGATGCTAGATACCTTAAAGCAGCTACCTGCTCAAAGTATCGTACTACTGCATCCTTGCTGTCATAACCCGACAGGTGCAGATCTAGCACCTCATGAATGGGATCAAGTGATTGAGGTTCTAAAAGCAAATGACTTGATTCCTTTCTTGGACATGGCCTATCAAGGTTTTGGTCAAGGATTGGAGCAAGATGCTTATGCAATCCACGCGCTAGATCGGTCTGGTATGAACTTTATTGTCAGCCATTCTTTTTCCAAGATTTTCTCCCTTTATGGCGAGCGCGTTGGTAGCTTGAGCTTTGTCTGTGATGACGCAAACATTACCCAAAATGTATTGGGTCAGCTTAAAGCGACAGTCCGCCGCATTTATTCTAGCCCAGCAGCCAACGGTGCGTTATTGGTGAGTCAGGTATTAAATGACACAGCGTTGTCTCAGCTATGGCAGTCTGAATTAGAAGAAATGCGTCAGCGCATTTTACAGATGCGTCGCTTACTTGAAGACAAACTCAGTCAAGCGCTACCAGATATGGATTTTAGCTATCTGACCCAGCAACAAGGCATGTTTAGTTATACGGGCTTAAGTGCAGAACAGGTCGATTTGCTGAAACAAGATTATGGTATTTATTTAGTCCGCAGCGGCCGTATGTGTACTGCTGGCCTAAATTTAAACAATATTGATTATGTGGCTGAGTCGATGGCAACTGTGCTTAAAGCTGCAAGTTCCACTGAGTCTGTGTTTGCTTAAGATATATCATGCTCACTTAGGCTTCTCACTCTAGGGTTAGAAGCCTTTTTTATCGTTATTTTTCAGAACTTGAATCAAGGCAACCTAAGTCTACGGGTTTCAGCATCACTATCTAGTTCCTAATTTCCTCTTTTCCTTTAGATAGCGTGGCAAAAAAGCAAATATTTCGACTGTCTGCCTCCACAACCCCATAAAAAATCCACCAGAGGGTGGATTTAAAACTTAATTCATCTTTTCAATGTAAGCGATGCTTTTATATGGCAGCAGCTGGATGAAATAAAGCATCGATCTGTCGCTGTACGCCAAGAACATAATCAATTGCCTGCCGCATTTGTCCTTCGGGTAACTGATCTTCTGTGCCAATACAAGTAATGACATGATCCAGTTGCTGCGTGAAATTAAAGACTGGAATACTAATCGCATTGATCCCAGCCATCATATCTCCTGTGACTGAAGCATAACCTTGACTCAGAATTTTCGCTTTCAGTTCTAAAAAATCTTCCCAATTTGCAGGATACTGCTCTGGTTTAGCGCTACTTTCCCATTCTTTTTCCAATAATGGTCTGATGATGTGCTCGGGCTGATAGCAGGCATGCAAGCGCCCTGTCGCAGATTTCAGCAGCGGCATGCGTGAACCAACTCGAGTAATAATATTAAAGACATGGTTAGATTCTAGAGACTGAACTACGACCGCGCCATCGGCGAACCATTTACTCACATGAATACTGCAATTCAGATGTTGCTGAATGTCCTGAATATAACGCTGGCTTAATTCCAACATATCTGTTCGTTTGAGTGCATTCACCCCAAAAGCATGTGCACGCTCACCTAAACTATAACGCCCATCCGTTAATTGCTGAGCATAGCCTTTACGAATCAAGCTCACTACATAACGGTGTACTTTAGCTGGATGCATGGATAAAACTTCGGACAGCTCTTTTAACATCATCGGTGCATTATGTGCGGTTAATGCATCTAATACGGTTAATCCAACTTCCAGAGACTGAACCCCTCCCTGTATTTTTTCTTCCTCAACACTCATCGCTTTACCCTGCATAGCTGCATTAGTTGTCATAACTCCATTGGTGAATTGTACTACTTAAATCAAAAATGTGAGCCATCTAAACCTGACTCTCTCATTCAGAGTAGTATAGCTCAACAATTTACACTATTCATAAATAAATTATTTATTGCGTAATTTTAAAATATAAGTATGATTCTATCTAGAACTTAAATTTTCCACGGAAAGGATCAATATCCATGAGCAAACGCTTGAAGTCATTTGTTGAAATTGCTGCACATTCAGATTTCCCACTAGAAAACCTACCTTATGGCATTTTTAGTGAAAAACACAATTCGCAGCCTCGTGCTGGCGTAGCACTGGGAGAATGGGTAATTGATCTGGCGGTACTAGAAGCGCATGGTTATTGCAAAGTGGCAGATGGCAAACTGCTCTTTAATCAGCCGACACTGAATATGTTTATTGAATCAGGTAAAACCAATTGGTCTAAAGTCCGCGCAGAATTACAAGCTTTGTTGTCTGCAGATAATCCTGATCTTCGTGATAATCAGACCCTGCGTGATCAGGTTTTCTTCAAACAATCAGATGTCAAAATGCATATACCTGTACACATCTCAGGCTATACCGATTTCTATTCATCTAAAGAACATGCCACCAATGTCGGTTGCATGTTCCGTGACCCGAAAAATGCGCTGCTGCCCAACTGGTCAGAACTCCCTGTTGGTTATAACGGTCGTGCCAGCTCAGTCATTGTGAGCGGCACTGACATTGTCCGTCCATCAGGACAAATCAAGCTGCCAGATTCAGAACGTCCTGTATTTTCTGCTTGTCGTAAACTCGACTTTGAACTGGAAACTGGTTTTATCGTAGGCAAGTCAAGTCAGCTGGGTCAACCTGTTCCAATTGAAAACGCTTGGGATCATATTTTCGGTATGGTGCTGTTTAATGACTGGTCTGCTCGTGACTTGCAGCAATGGGAATATGTGCCACTTGGCCCGTTTAATGCCAAAACTTTTGCGTCATCTATTTCACCTTGGATTGTGACGCTGGAAGCACTTGAGCCATTTAAAACCAGTTCTCCTGAACAAGAGCCGAAACCTTTGGCTTATCTGCGTGAAGACAACAGCAGCAATAGTTATGACATTCATCTTTCGGTTGAAATTCAGCCTGAGAATGACGACAAAAGTGATGTGATCTGCAAAACCAACTTTAAATATATGTACTGGTCCATGGCTCAGCAGCTGACACACCATACGATTGCGGGCTGTAACTTGCAGGTCGGTGATTTGATGGGTTCAGGGACCATTTCAGGACCAACCCCAGATTCTTATGGTTCATTACTCGAAATCACATGGAATGCCACCAAACCTTTAACGCTATCAAATGGCGAACAGCGTAACTTCATTCAAGACGGTGATACCGTCATTATGAAAGGCTATTGTGAAAAAGATGATTTGCGGCTTGGTTTTGGTGAAGTCAGCGGCAAAATTCTGCCAGCAATGGATTTTGGTTTTACCCAATAATTGCAGACTAGGATCTTGCCCATGAAACTGTATACCTATTTTCGTAGTTCTGCGACTTACCGAGTTCGTATTGGCCTGAATTTAAAAGGTCTGGCCGCTGAACACGTACCTGTGCATTTAGTCAATAATGGCGGTGAACAGCATAGTGAAAGCTACAGTCAAATCAATCCTAGTGAGCTGGTGCCCGCATGGGCAGAGCAAGATTTTGTTCTGACTCAATCGCTAAGCATTCTTGAATATTTAGAAGATAAATTCCCAGACACGGCCCTGCTCCCTCAAGACTTGCAGCAGCGTGCTTTGATCCGTGCATTTAGTTTAAGTATCGCCTGCGACATCCATCCGCTCAACAACCTACGGGTACTTCAGTACCTGACGAGTACATTGGAAATAAGTGATGCGCAGAAAACGGCTTGGTATAAACATTGGGTTTTAACGGGCTTTAAAGCCCTTGAAGCACAACTGGAACAGTCAAATGGAAAATTCTGTTTTGGCAATCAGCCGACCCTCGCGGATTGCTGCCTGATTCCACAAGTCTATAACGCTCTACGTTTTAATCTTGATTTATCCGATTATCCAAAAATTTGTTCGATCTATACCCATTGCAACAGTTTAGAGGCTTTTCAACACGCTGCACCTGAAATGCAACCTGAAGCCGCTTAAGTTTTTTATAAGGATATAAAAATGACCATTCAAATTGAAAAAATCCACCATGTGGCCTACCGTTGTAAAGATGCCAAAGAAACGGTGGAATGGTACAAAAAAAACCTAAATATGGATTTCATTCTCGCCTTTGCTGAAGACCATGTACCTTCAACCAAAGCCTTTGATCCCTATATGCACCTATTCCTAAACGCAGGAAACGGCAATGTGTTGGCTTTCTTTGAACTGCCAACCCAGCCTGAAATGGGCCGCGATGAAAACACCCCAAAATGGGTGCAGCACATTGCACTCAAAGTCAAAGACCGTCAGGCACTGATTGATGCTAAAGAACACCTAGAAGCCAATGGTATAGAGGTCTTGGGCATTACCAATCATGGTATTTTCCACTCAATTTATTTCTTTGATCCAAATGGCCACCGTTTGGAACTGGCCTATGACGATGAAAAAGCGCCACAAAAAATTGCCATGATTACAGAACAAATGAAATATGACATGCTGGAAGAATGGAGCAAAACCAAACGCGCCCCGCAGCATACGCATTTCCTACATGCAGATGAACTAAGTCATAACTCTCGTACCGCCAAAATAGATGCATAAATTTGGCGAAAGTTGTGCTGATCGCGAATGCCTTTAGAAGTAACCTCAACGATGATTAAAAAAAGTCAAAGCAGCTTCGGCTGCTTTTTCTGATATAAACAGGCAGCTATTCTTATTTTAATTAGAAACTTAGAGTACCTTAAATCTCCTATCAATCATCAATAATTGCTTTCCATTTGCTTCACGGCGAATCCTATTTCCATCATCATCCGTATCGAATCAAATCGAATTGTTCATGCATGAAACCTATCTACGCATCCCTTTAAACTTATAGGTTTAAGCACCAGTCAAATAGGCAGCAATTTCATCAGCCGCAGCTCTTGCTGTTCTGGACACTCCAATTAAAGTCGCCGATGCCATGCCTGTCCACTCACCATAGCCAACCAACCATAAATTATTTACTTTCATTGAACGCCCATTATGAACAGCAACCGTTTGATCAGGCTCTACCACACCAAGACCTCTTAAATGATTAAGTGCAGGGTTAAATCCTGTACACCAAATGACAGCATCTACGGCTTGTGTTGTACCATCCGCCCAAACAACTGAATGTTCTTCAAATGCGTTAAACGGTTCTCGGCTATGTAATACGCCACGTTCACGGGCCTCTTTGACAGTGTCTATCATGACAATATCTCCCAAGCCACCTGCGAGTTGTTCCAAACTCCGACCTTCCTGTTGTGCTTTTAAACGCTCCGTTGCACGAAGAAACAAGACTCGCCCATCCACATCATCCGATAAAAATGCTGGTGCTGTCGTCGTGACCCAAGTCGTTTCTGCCACTTTTGAAACTTCAGCAAGAATTTGTGCGCCTGAGTTTCCGCCCCCCACCACGATGACTTTCTTGTTTTTAAAAGGCGCTGCATTCATATAGTCCGCTGAATGAAGCTGTATTCCTTTAAATTTTTCACGTCCAATATCATTAGGAATATGAGGCTTGCTCCATGTACCTGTTGCACTGACCACAGCCTTTGCCCGCCAATATTGATCTCCAGCATACACATCTAAATAGTCATCTTCTTGTTCAATATGATCGACATGGACTGGCCGAATGGTCGGAAATTGATAGCGTTGCTCGTATGCCGACAAATACTCGATCACTTCATTTCGCGTTGGGTAGGTGCGTTCAGTCGTTGGCATCATCCAACCTGACAACGAACTCCATGTATGCGGTGAAAAAAGACATAGCGACTGCCAAGCATGCAGCCATGCACCGCCAGCTTGCGATTGATCATCTAAAATCACAAATGGCACTTTTTTACGTTTGAGGAAATACGCTGTAGCAAGTGCCGACTGACCACCACCGATGATAACCACATCAACTTCTGCTTTTAGTTGAGCCAAAGCCACTCTCCCATTTGCTATAGTTAAGCCATATTCAAAATTAAAAAGCCCAGTCTATGCAACAGGCTGAGCGAATTTTACAAATTGATCAACTCTGTAATTGGGCTTTTCAATTGCTCAAGCTGCTTTTCAACATCTTTGATCATCTAAAGTTTATAAGCTACGTTGATTGACACGCTTAGATAATTCTTCTGCCGACTCTTTTCGCTCTGAATAACGGTCTGTGAGGTACTGACTTTGCCCACGCGTCAGTAGCGTGAATTTATACAGCTCCTCCATGACATCGACAATTCGATCATAAAAGGCTGAAGGTTTCATCCTGCCGTCTTCTTCAAACTCTAAAAAAGCTTTGGGAATAGACGATTGGTTTGGAATGGTGATCATACGCATCCAACGACCTAAAATACGCATCTGGTTTAAGCTATTAAAAGACTGTGAACCACCACTGACTTGCATGAGCGCCAAAGTCTTGCCTTGGGTTGCACGAATAGCACCACCTGCCAGTGGAATCCAGTCAATTTGCGATTTGAAAATTGAACTCATTGAGCCATGGCGTTCCGGCGAGCACCACACCATGCCCTCTGACCATGCCAAAAGTTCATGTAGTTGTTTGGCTTTTGGATGTTCCATATCCGCATCTTCAGGTAAGGGCAAGCCCTTAGGATGAAAAATTTTTACTTCAGCGCCAAACTGCTCCAAGATACGACCAGCTTCCATCACCGCCAATCGGCTGTATGAGCGCTCACGGTTTGAACCATACAGCATCAAAATACGGGGTGGATGATCTAGCACTTTAGCTTGTACTTTTTCTAAAGTCGGTTGATCCAAAAGATTCATATCTACATTTGGGAGAGTCATAGAAATTACACCTCTTCTTTAAAAAACTTTTTTCTAAGCCACAATGACACACTGACTAAAGCAATCAACACTGGTACTTCAACCAGTGGACCAATTACAGTAGTAAACGCCACAGGTGAAGCTAAACCAAAAGTTGCAATGGCTACAGCCAGCGCCAATTCAAAATTATTTCCCGCAGCAGTAAAAGAAATTGCTGTGGTTTTAGGATAGTCATTCCCCATCCATTTGCTCATGAAGAAGCTGATGAAGAACATCACGATAAAGTAGATTGTCAATGGAATCGCAATACGCAAGACATCGAGTGGCAAGCTCACTACATCGTTTCCTTTAAGGCTAAACATCGCCACAATCGTAAACAATAAAGCCAGCAAACTCAGTGGGCTAATCTTGGGTAAAAAGGTATTTTGATACCAAGCCAAACCTTTAGCACGAACCAAAATAAATCGGGTCATAAAGCCAAGAAAAAATGGAATCCCTAAATACACCAATACCGCATGGGTAATGGTCCAGAAATCGACATTGATCACCTGTCCTGCAATACCGAAATAAGGCGGTAAAAAGGTCAAGAAGAGCCAAGCATAAGTACTGAAGAATAAAATCTGGAAGATACTGTTAAAGGCCACCAATGCAGCAACATATTGGTTATCCCCACAGGCCAAACCGTTCCACACCAAGACCATCGCAATACAGCGTGCTAAACCAATCAAGATCAAGCCGGTCATATATTCAGGATAGCTATGTAAAAAAATGATGGCTAAGGCAAACATCAAAACAGGTGCAATAAGCCAGTTTTGTACTAAGGAGAGTGTCAGCGTTTTCTTATCTTTAAACACCTGTGGCAAAGCAGCATAGTCCACTTTTGCCAAAGGTGGATACATCATCAAAATCAAACCGATCGCAATCGGAATATTGACTGAATCCACACTCATTTTATCCAAAGCCACCGAGGCTTGCGGAAAGAACACACCAATCGCAATGCCCAATGCCATGGCAATAAAAATCCATAGCGTGAGGTTACGATCTAGAAAGGATAATCTTTGTTGAGCCATGATGATCTCATTCAATATGCGAAATTTGATTGATCGCGGCTATCAACTCAGGACGAGACATATGCGCTGTATCGAGTGCCAATAAAGCGTCTAAGCGTCGGTTGATATGATCAACGGTGACTTGGAAGGCTTTGAGTTTTTCTTCTTTCGGTAAATCCAAGTGTGATGGATCTGCTAAACCCCAATGTGCTTTGATTGCACCACCTAAATAGAGCGGACATGCTTCCTGAGCGGCTGAATCACAAACCGTAATCACCACATCAGGTTGGAATTGTTCGCAGTCATCAATGGTCTTACTCCACAAACCTTCGGTTGAAAGACCTAAGTTTTCCAGAGTTTCAATGGTCAATGGATGTACCTGTCCAGATGGCTTGCTACCTGCACTGTATGCTTTCCAACCCTCTGGGGCACGACTATTAAACAGCACTTCTGACAGGATGCTACGGCAACTATTTCCAGTACACAAAAAAAGGAATTTCATATTGTTCTACTCGCAATAACTATTGATTTGTTGAAATGATGGAGCAACTTTTGGCTGTAAATCAGCATTTTTAAGGGTGTTAAGTACGTCTATACACCAAGTAGGTAAATTGGGATTGAGACTGTAATAGACCCATTGTCCTTGACGTCGATCTTGTAAAAGACCAGAAGAGCGTAATAAGGCTAAATGCCGTGAAATCTTGGGTTGGCTGAGTTGTAGTTTTTCAGTCAAATCACAAACACACTGTTCATTATTTCCAAGAACCAACATGACGATGTTGAATCGCGTTTCATCAGCCAAACATTTAAAGAAATTGATTTGATCCATACTTTCACTCACTCTGACATATGGATATATCAATATTCACATATATCCATGAAATTTTTATTTCAAACGTAACCCATTTGCATCAAGCACTTGTTCACCATCCTCTTTAGTGAAAGCACCCTTTTGTGGGAGTGGCAGAATTTCTAAAACCAGTTCTGACGGACGACTTAAACGAGTTCCTAGTTCAGTCACCACGAATGGGCGGTTAATCAAAATTGGATACTGAAGCATAAAGTTAAGCAATTGATCTTCAGTCCAATCCTCTTGATCAATTCCTAATTCTGTATATGGAGCAACATTTTTACGAATCGCTTCTCTCACCGTTAAACCTGCATCCGCGATCATTTGAATCAGTTCATTTTTAGATGGAGGTGTTACAAGGTACTCAATCACTTCAGGTTCAATATTGGCATTACGGATTAACGCCAATGTATTACGTGATGTACCACATTCAGGGTTGTGATAAATCTTAACTTTTGGAGTAGCAGACATTTGCTCAAACTCAATTGAATCTTTATATATACTTATATATGAATAATCATATATATGCAACTCCATATTTAAAGAATATAAAATGATCTTTTTTGAATATATAGTGATCGAATGAGCGTGTTAAAATTAGATAAAACCCAAGATTTAGAGGTCAAGCTATGGAAACAGTCATGATTACTTTGATCTTAGTTATTATTTTGATTTTACTTGTCATATTCTATAAAAAGAAAAAATAAACCATGGCTTTTGGGTTTACGAATAGACTCAGTAATGCCCGCCCAATTAATCGGTAACAAGGTAAGACAGCTTTTCGCTCTCTTCTTAGCTTAGGAATTTCTGAATTATAGCCCATAAAATCAGCAACGACCTCTAACGCTTTAATACAGCGTTAGAGGGATAATGATCTCAAGATTGTATTGCTTCGGCTGTCTATTTTGCCGTATTAGGCACCATCACCAGCCCAAACCATATCCACTTTTTTTAAGCATTGCTTAATGCACTGGCTAAATCACCAGTGCCCTTCAAGTCAGACACCTGTCCCTCCAAAGGCTGACTAAATTCAATACGCTGAATCTTTGCTGCCCGCTCTGCGGAGAACACTGGGATTTGACTCATCGCAAATTCAGACAGTGCGGTAATGGTCAGTGAGGGATTCACACCTAAATTTCCAGGTACAATCGAACCATCTAATACGCGTAAATTTTGATAACCAAAGACTTGACCAGTGAAGTCCACAACGCCATTCGACTTGTCATTACCCATCGCGACACCACTCATAATATGTGCTGTCGTTGGCGTTCCCAGTAGAATTTCAGTAAGTGCAGAACCTGGCTCTCCACCCAACTTTTGTGCAATCATTTTAGTGGCTTCTTCAGCCGCAGGGAATGAAACTGTGAGTGGCGTATCCCCTTCTTTTTGCACGGCAGTAATACTATTCTGGAACAGTCGATACCACTTTCTACGCCATTCAAAATGAATGAATGCTTCAGACTTTTGCATTACCAATAAAATAATAGAGTCTTTGGCTTTACCCTTATAACGCAGTACTTTAAAGGTTTTTAAGGGATGCAACAGTGTAGTGAACACAAACTTCGTAAAGCGCATAAAGCCCTGACCAGTCACCATAGGCACGTATGGAATATAAATCCATGAAGCATCCGCACCTTCAGGGAAACGTGTGACCTCGATATTGGTATCTGCATCGACTGAAATAAAGGAGCTGATAGCCACACCATCATCCAGTTTTTTACCAGTATTGTTCACTGTGGTCAGGGTTTCCGAGTTCGTCCGAACTTCCTGTCCCAGCAATGAAGAAATATTGGGTAAAGTTTTATGCTGATCACGCATTTTTAACAACATCGGTACCGTACCCATTACACCCGCAGATAACACCACCCCACGACTGCGCAAACTATACTGACGAACATTCTTTCCTAAAGTTTCTTTGACTATTACTTCGTAACCTGCGCTACCATCTTCATTCAGTGGTGTAATTTTCACCACTTCAGAACTTGGACGAATTTCAACGCCATTACGCTCAGAAAAATACAGGTAATTTTTCATCAGGGTATTTTTGGCATTATTACGACAGCCCAACATACAAGCGCCACAATAAATACAGGAGTTACGATCTGGCCCCTCTCCATTGAAATACGGATCTTTCGCTAATTGTCCTTCTTGACCAGCTACTTGCGAAAAGAAGACCCCCGTATTCACCGTTTTAAATGAATTTGCATATCCAATTTCACTCGCAACTTCTTTTAACGTTTCGTCTGCAATATTGGTATAAGTATTATTCGCTGTACCCAACATACGTTGAGCGAGACCATAAAACGGCTTTAAGGTTTCTTTCCAGTCTTTACGAATCTTGGTCCATGCCTCAGACTCAAAAACAGCATCAGGTGGAATTAAATGTACATTGGCATAAATTTGTGAGCCCCCACCGACGCCCACCCCATGCAAAATGGTGGTTTTACTGGTGAAAGTAAATTGCATCGTACCTCTGAATCCCAGTTCAGGCCGCCACAAATAGTTTTTGGTGTCTAAATTTGTAGTTGGAAAATCCTTGTCTTCACGGCGTAATCCTTTCTCCAAAATCAGGACTTTATAGCCCTTTTCACTAAGGCGTAAAGCACTGACCGATCCACCAAAGCCTGAGCCAATCACGATTTGATCAAAATCAAAATCTTTATTATTCATCCTATTAACTCCTTTAATAGTTTTATTTTTCTGTTTTTAAATACACTAATTCCTTCACTTCAAAATATCCATCTTGAAGTGAAAAGTGATGTTGAGGTTTTTAAATTTAAGCGCTTATGACTTCATCCGAATCAATAAATTCAACAGCCAATTGGCAAATTTTCCGTAAGGCGGCGCGAGAAACTTCAAGCTCGAAAAACCCGCCTGATAAAACACAGGACGCATTTTGGAAAAAGTCAAAAAGCCTTCATAGCCATGATAATGCCCCATCCCGCTGGCACCGACCCCACCAAATGGCAAGTCATGCTGCCCGACATGAAATAAGGCATCATTGACCGAAACCCCGCCCGACATAACTCGGCTGATATAAAATTCGACTGAGCTTTTATTATTGCTAAATGGATAAAAGGCCAATGGACGATCACGCTGCACAATATAGTCCACTACCTCTTCAGGCTTCTGGTAGGTTTTGACCATCAAGATCGGACCAAAGGTTTCACGCGTATCAATTTCCATCTCATCATTGCTGTTCAACACCAAAGTCAGTGGAAATTTTCGTGTCGCAGCATCTGGCTCTTGCTGATTTAAATTAATCAAACTTGCCCCTTTGGCTTCAGCATCTGCCAAGCTATGCACTAAGCGCTGAAATGCGCGCTCATCAATCACAGAAGTATAATCTTTGCTATGAATATCAGGCACATGTTCCTGAACCCACGCTGCCGCGGCTTGAATAAATGCTTGTAACTTCGACTCATGCACAAATAAATAATCGACATTGGTACAAATTTGTCCCGCATTAAACTGTTTCACAAACATAATGCGTTCTACAGCTTTATCGATGGGGTATTCAGGGTCAATCACCGCAGGAGATTTACCACCCAGCTCCAAAGTCACTGGCGTCAAGTTTGGTGCAGCAGCAGCCATGACTTTACGCCCTGTCGCACCAGAGCCAGTAAACATCAGGTGGTCAAACGGCAATTTTGAAAATGCGATGCCTACTTCACCCGTCTCATCGAAAATCTGTAATTTTTCCGCTTTAAAGTATTTGGGGCTTAACTCCATCAGCAATTCGGCCAAATGTCTTGAATTTTCAGACATTTTAACCATAGCGGTATTTCCCGCAGCAAACACGGCCGACAACTGTGAAAACATCAAATTGATGGGGAAATTCCACGGCACAATAATTCCAATCACGCCCAGTGGCTGAGGAATCACACGGTTCTTCGCACCAAAATACAGGCTATGATCGACATGTCGTTTTTGTACTTTCGTCCATTGCTTCAAATGTTTGATGCTGCCGTTAATGTCATCCGTGACAGTAATAATTTCTGCCAATAAGGTTTCATGGCGTGAACGATTGCCATAATCACGATTCAAGGCGTCAATAATTGCTTCACGGTGATCGTTAATCAGTGCTTTTAAATTCAGTAAATGTTGCTTGCGTTGTGCAATCGTTTCAATGCCTTGCTGATGAAAGCTTTTGCGCTGTAATTGAAAACAATCGTGCAATGTCTGTTCTATCACTGTTTGCTCGATATGAGACTGAACCGTAAGTTGCATATGCTTTTCCTTTCACGGCTAAAATGGTGATTCAATACTTCTTTTCTATGTTGGTTGAGATAATCTCTTATCCTACTTTAACAAATGGCTTGAATTATGCTTGACTTTTTAGGACACTAAATTGATCTTTTAGGACAACACGGAATGTTGTGATGGGAAGTTATATTCGTGCAGCCAGCCTCGGCGGTTTTGAAGACTTAGTCCGTAGTTATGGCATCAACCCTATAGAAATCTTGAAAGAGATCGGGATTTTACCTGCTTTACTCCGTGATCCAGATTCATTTATTCATTATGATCATTATTTAAATTTATTGGAAAAAGCGGCCTTAGCTTGTCAGGATGATTGCTTCGGTTTAAAACTCGGTGCACTCCAAAATATTAGCACAATCGGTTTGATTGGCGTCTATATGTCCCGACAAATGACCATACTTGAAGCCTTAAGCGTGGCGCAAAAATATGTCTATTTACATGCTGAAGGCATTGTCTTCCACGTCTCGCAACATAATGCTCTGCTCTGTAAGCTGAACTTTGTGCGTTTAAGTGAATACAACACCGATGTACCACAAAAATCACAACTGGCCATTTGCCTTGTCGCGAATATTTTAAAAGATTTGATTGGCCCGCAGTGGCATGCAGAAAAAATTTGCTTCAAGCAAAAAGCACCACAAAAAGGTCCTCAAACTTTCCAAGCACATTTTTCATGTCAAGTAGAGTTTGAAACCGATGAAGATGCACTTTATTTTCCGGCAAGCTTTTTAAGCTATAAACCCTATAATTTTAATGAAGATGCCATTAATCAACTAATCGTACAACAGCTTGAAACACAAAGCAGCACCAAAACTGAAGACAATACCGCACTGATAGAGAGTTCAGTCCGCATGCTGATGGCGACAGGAGACTGCAGCATTGAAAATATCGCACTCTGTATGGGCATGCATCCGAAAAAGCTTCAGCGCGCTTTAAAAATGCAAGGAACAAGCTATCGAGATATACTCGAAAATGTCCGAAAAAAAGAAGCACTGCGTATGCTTGATGCAGGCAATGTGAATTTGACGGATATTGCTCTACAGTTGGGCTATGCAGAGTTATCTATTTTTAGTCGCAACTTTAAAAGTTGGTTTGGCGTTCCTCCAACCGAGTTAAGAGACAAAAGTCGAAGCCATATTGTATGACTTCTGGTTTTGCTACTTTGTTCAATAATGAGCATACCTCTGAGTTTCAAGATCAAACCAAATGGCAATATTTCCACGATTAATGAGAACTCGGTTATATGAGGAGCAATTGCTTGTACGGTCAATTTTAGGTGCTGGCTTCTTCATTCGGAAATTATATTGCTAAAGATGGCTTTAAGAATAGGTTTGTACAACAAAGCCCATCCTTCTAATCATTTATGGTTCACAGTAGAGCGATAGCGAACTAAAACTCTAAATTTTTTAATAAATTATGCTTTTAACGGTATAACAAAACGATAACTTATTTAAGCCAAGATAGAGTGCTGATTACACCGCTTAATGACCATCTGTCTTCATTCATCTATATTTAAAACTAAGGATTTTTGCTCTTAATATTTGATTCAACTTTTATATATTTTTTCTCTGTACACGACAAAAATAGATAACTCATTGAAATAATGTCACAATAATTGTTTTCTAACGACGAATACTATGATACATCTCAATGAGTTATATCTTATCTTAAACAAATCTCTAAAATGGAACAAGTCACATTTAAAGTGCTTTGCGCTCATCATGCTTGTGATTATTTTAAAGCAAACATGTAATCTTTCTTCTGCATCTAAAGCCTTGCCCAT
>NZ_JBSXNI010000031.1:0-9930 GCF_056857555.1 Acinetobacter sp. L-24
GTGCACTACGTAAAGGACAAGCATCGTCATTTTATTATGGTCAGCCTCAGGGTGAAGTGTGTCTAATCAACAGGGTTTTCGGTCTCTAAGTACTTTTTAAAGGGAACATCATCGACTCAAATCTCTATTTGCAACAGTGCCCCATGAAGTGCCTGCCTGCGTCTGTTAGCCGAACGCCCCGCGCATGGCGCTCAAATAGCAGGACACCAAGGTTATCCTCCAGCGCTTTCACACGCGCGCTGACGCTCGACTGGCTGATACCAAGTGCCTTGGCCGCATGCCGAAAATTCAGATGCTCGGCGACGGCGATGAACTGAACAAGGGAAATGAGCGGTATCCTGCCAGACAGGATACCGACATTCACGAGGTTTCGATGGTTAGTGCGCCGCATCGGAGCGGGCCTGCTACCAGTCGTCGGTTAGACGACTGGCGACTTCTCGGTGGCAGCCCCACGGAGCCGAAGGAGCACCAGCCCCAACGAAACCAGTACCGCCATCGCCGTGGCGTAACAGATCACGGGCCACGCTGTGTCACCGTTTAAAAGTGCCACCGCCAATGTCCCGACAATGCTGACTATCAGGCTTTGAACGCAGAAGTAGAACGCGACCGCTGATCCCGCGATGTCGTCGAACTCTGCCAAAGCGCCGTTCGCGGTAACGGACACCGTGAAGACAATACCGACCGCGACAACCCACATCGGTAGGATGAAGGTGAGGAATGACGGCGAGCCGTAAAGTTCGCCGATCCCCAACAGGACCGCTCCGCAAACAAGCAACGCCATCCCACGCGCCACGCATCCTGCGATGCCCCATCTGGCGACAAAGGACTTCGCGAAACGGGTTGTCACGATCATTACAAGCGCGACAGTGGCGAAGGCAAAGCTGAATCCGATCTCGGAATATTCCGCTTGGCCTATGAGCACACGGGGAGCCGTCGAGAAGAAGACGAAGAAGGTGCCCATACCGGCGCTAAAGCCGACAGTGTAAACCCAAAAAGCCGGACTCGCGAAGATCGGCAAGACAGATCGGCGCGTCTTGACTTGATCCAGAGGGCGGGTTTCGTGCCACCTGAAACCCGCATTTAGGAGTGCGAGCATCGCCAGTATAGCCAAAGTAATGAATATCGCCTGCCATCCCAAGAACTCGCCGATCAATGCTCCGGCGATAGGGCCGAGCGCAGGCACGAACGCCAGCATCGAACTGAAAAGGCCGTAGATGACGACACCCTCAGGACGGTTGGCATAAACGTCGCGAACCGTCGCGAACGTCGCCACCAGCATGGCCGACGCGCCCACTGCTTGAAGTAGACGGAAAGCGACAAAGGCCGGTGCAGTTGAAGACCAAGCTGCTCCCAGAGACGCAATGACGAAAGCCGTTGCGCCCGCAAGTAGAATTGGCCGTCGCCCGATTCTGTCTGAGAGCGGACCAAAAATCACCTGGCCCACGCCGAGCATCACCATATAGAGGCTCAACGTGAGTTGGATCATAGCGGGCGTCGTGTTCAGGATGCCGGGCATCGCTGGAACGACAGGGAGATAAATATCCATCGCCAGTGAAGCGAGGATGTCGAAAGGAGCCATCAGCAGCAGTGCTGCCGGCAGCGTATAGGCCCACGCGGGGCGTGTGGTGGTCATGACGAATCAACCCTCGATTAAGGAATACCGGGCGACGTCTGCTCGTCAGCAATCAGATGAGACTAGCCTTACAGAGCGCCGCAACAACAATACTGGTTGTTGCGGCTTACTTGTCTGCTGACTTGGAATTTCCCATCTGATTACTCCACGCTTACGAATATGAATTGCTACATTTTATCCGATTATCTTTTGCTTCGCAATGCGGCATGGGCGCACTCAGCGTTCCAGCCCCCTCTGCCGCCCTAAATGCTTGCTCCAATGCATCGAGCACCATATCTGTATTCATCCGTGTCGATACTTTCCATCCAACAATTGCTCGTGAGAACACATCAATAATAAATGCAGTATAAACCCAGCCTGAATTTGTTTGAATATACGTAAAGTCACTCACCCACAGTTGGTCAGGATGATCAGCAGTAAAATTACGTTTTACCAAGTCATCCGCTCGTTTTTGATCATCTCGGCTACGGGTGGTTTGTTTGTTCTTACCACGCCAAACACCTTTTATACCTAGCTTTTGCATTAATCGAGCAACAGTACAGCGCGCAATAATATAGCCTTCACGTTTCAGTTTTTGCCAGACTTTACGTACACCATACCGACCTGAACTTTCCTTCCAAATTCGTTTAATCTCCTCAGCATGATGCAAGTCATGTAAATCTCGCTTTGCTCGATGTTCTGGATTTTCACAGAGATCTAGAGTCCGGTAATAGGTTGAAGGTGCGATCGGTAAAATTCTACAAATCGCCTCGACTCCGTACAGCTCTTTATTATTATGGATAAAATCCACCATTATTTGTGTGGGCGGTCGAGCTCCGCCTGGGCGAAAAAAGCGGCTGCTTTACGTAGAATTTCATTGGCGCGTTGCAGTTCTTTATTTTCGCGTTCGAGTTGTTTGATACGTTCTTGGTCTGAAAGCTGCTGTACTTTAACTGGATTTTGTTTATCTAAATATTTTTGATACCAAACACGTAGTGTTTCAGGAGTACAACCCTTGCGCAGTATACTGCTCAGGGAGCAATAGCGGTGATCGCAGCCCAATTCGATGGATAATCTTTCTCGGATTCAATCAATAATTGAACCGCTCTTTCTCTGATTTCAGGGGTATATTTTACTTTTTTCATCGGGACATTCTCTCAGAAAGCTTGGTCTCCGACAAACCCGGTACGGTTCAAAAATCTTCCATTGATTTATTTATATCTGTTAAACCAGTCGCATTATGAAATGTAATATAAGTAGAAATTTCAGTATAAATGGTCATGATCTTTTCTAAATTTGAATATCTAAGCGTCTTCATTAATCAACCTTATTGATTATTAGTTTCTTCTTTTAAAGCTCTTTGTACTGTTGCTATCCCTACTTTAAACTTTTCTGCAACACCTCTAAATGTTGAATTTTCTTCAGCCATTGCTTTTCGTATTTCAACATAGTCAACCTTCCGCTTTCTTCCCTTATATAAGCCCTTCGCTTTGGCTTTTGCAATTCCTTCCTTTTGACGCTCACGGATCATGGAGCGTTCAAACTCTGCAAATGCAGCAAGCATCTGAAACATGAGTTTATTTATTGCCGATTGTGCTACATCATGACTGAAGGTCAAATTCTCTTTATGAAAAATAATGGTTATACCACGATCATTCAGACTATTCACAATTTCGTTCAGATCATTTGTATTACGTGCCAGACGATCAATACTATGAACATGCACCGTATCACCTTCACGCAGATAGTCGAGCATTGCATTTAACTGAGGACGTTCACGGCTACCACCGCTTGCCTTTTCAGTAAAGGTCTTATCCAGGCTGATTCCATCTAATTGACGTTCAGTATTTTGTTCAGTTGAACTGACTCGAATATATCCGACCTGATTAGGCATTCTGTACCGTTAGAGTTTAGATAATTAAATACATATTGTACCGAAATTAAATATTAAGTCTATAAATACGGTTTTTGAGTTGCTTTTTAAGACTTTATTTTGTTCCGTTAGGCTATAGTCTAAAGTAACAGAATGAATATTCTACCCCCGATAGAAACAGCCGTACTCTGGGGGGAGATTTTTTTGATGTGCAGGTGCCGACCCTTACCAGAAGGCACTGTTGAAAATAACCACGAATCGTAAGCTGAATACTCTTTTAGCTAAAGGAGCAGCATATGAATTCTTTCCATAAAATTTAGGCTTGTATACCCAGAAAAATGTGGAACTTCTTAGGTTTCATACATGAGGATTTTGATAGGCTCACTGACTATTTTAAATTGTGTGCCTTAACTCTCTGTTCTAAAAGGCTATTCAGAATTTTTAGACTGTTTATTTTGAACATTCTTTTTACTCTGTGGTGGCGATGCCGTAATTGGACCTTGCAAGATGCATGGTCGTGTATGGGCGATGTCCAGAAAGAATTTGACTCAAAACTATTTTAGTTGGGAAGGAATGCTAAAAATTGGAGATTGATACATCTCATCGTTTGTTTAAATATTTTTTGATTAAATTTTCCCTTTAAAAATTCTATTTTTTTTAATGTCTTAACTTGTATTTAATATAGGAGATCCCCATAACAACAAAAGCACTACAGGAATACAACAATATGGCGAATCCACAAAAACACTATGCTAAGTTCCACACAAATATTCGATTAGGTCGTTATGACGAAGAAAGTACATTACGTGAAAAACGTGACCTTTTGATTAGCACCTTAAAAGATGAACTCAAAAAGGATCCAAATGGTCCTCAATTTGTTGAATACTTTAATCAAGGTAGTTATGCCTTGGGCACAGGGATTAAGCCTAAGAATGGAGATTATGATATTGATGTAGGAGTTTTATTAGATTGTGACAAAGAGGAATATGGCTCAGTAGAAATTAAAAAAATTGTTAGAGATGCTTTAACTCATTCAAATAGAACTGTAACGATCAAACGACCTTGCGTAACTGTCACTTATCTCAAAAATGGTAGTCCCGATTATCATGTAGATCTGCCCATCTACGCTGAAGACGACAAAGGCAATATGTATCTAGCTCGAGGTAAGGAATTCTCCTCTGAAGACCTTAAGACTTGGGATATTTCAAATCCTACTGAACTTACCGATACAATTTTGGGAAAATTTGAAGATGATTCAGATTTACGTCATCAGTTTAGACGATGTACTCGCTACTTGAAACAATGGCGAAATGAGAAAGGTCTAGATTTTTTTAAGAGTATTGCTATCACTACAGCTGTATATGAGCATATAACAGCTGAAGATTATGAGAATGATAATAAGGTATTACTTTCTATAGTAAATAATGTATTAGATCAATTCACTACCTTTAGCATTGATCCAGAAAATAACGAGTATTACTTCAGACTCGTAATTAATTTACCTGCACATCAAGGTGTAGACTTACTCGAAAAATTGACCCGAAAACAAATGGAGCACTTAAAATCAAAACTTGAAGATTTAAAATCATCTTTAGAAGCTGTAAATGAGGAAACTGATACAGTAGAAGCTTGCAAAATTTTAAATAAAACTTTTGGAAGACAATTCCCTATCCCTGAAATACAAGAAGTGTCCGAACCAGTAGTACAAACTTATTACACTCAAGAAGGAAAATCTGCTTAGGAAAACTCAATGTTTTTTGATAACCCAAAGTTAGACAATATTGAAAAGCTATTAAGTGAACATGGAGCTCAAAATATCCATGTCACTTCTATTACTAAGGATTGGGTTAATCTAAAATTTGATTTTCTCATTAATACACAACAGGTTTGCCTTGGTCTAATTTTTCAAAATAGAGCTAATTGGACGATACCTCCCATTTTTAGAATATTGACACGACCAATGTCTGCCTTAGATCATGTGAGTCAAAGTGGGGAAATTTGTACTACGGATCATCAAGGTGAAAACTTTGAAGGCTATAGACATAAAGAACTTATTACTGAATTCTTTGAAAGGGCTATAGATATACTCAAGCAATCTTTTATTAATTTTCAATTAAACAACCGAGTAAGCTTGTATAACGAACTAGAAGGATATTTAGGCAGCACTCAAAATATAAATGAGGATGTAATATTACATTGCGACCCTACTTCTACATTTAATTTATATGGTTGGTTAAGAAAATCATCAAAAGGGAATCATCAAATATTAGAGCATATTGATGATGGCGATAGTTCTTACATAAACCACAACCAGCTCACAAAAGTAAAAATTCATAAGATATTATTAGAAGATGCTTCTGTTTTCCCCATACCAGATATAGGAGATTATTTTAATGAGGACTATTTTCTAAAAATTGTTAATACCCTCTCTAATGAGAACAAACGATCTTTGTTAAAACAAGGCAATCATTATGCCCTAGTGGGAATTCCAAATGAACATGGATTTGCTTATGTGATTTTTTATTATGCCATTTGGTATTCTTTCAAAGAAAAAGTATCCTTCAAAGGCTTTAAAGTCTCTTTAACACAAAGAGCGTGGATAGATTATTTATTAAATAGAACGGGGCAAGAGAAAAAAACAAGACATATAGCGATTATCGGATGTGGGGCTTTAGGCTCAAAGATTGCAGAGATATTAGCTCAAACAGGCGTAAATAAATTTTCTTTCATAGATCCAGAGCTTTTAAAAACAGATAATATTTATCGTCATTCTTTAGGTTTGCAGTATGTTAATACCTATAAATCTACTTCTTTAGCTAATAAGTTTTTAATAGAAAGGCCCGGATTAACTATTTTTCCATTCGTAAGCCATGGTGAAAGCTGGATAAAATCAAAAATTACTGAAGATATTGATACTATCATCATAGCAATTGGCCATACTCCTACTGAGATTTCTCTCGTAAAAACTATTTATGAAATAAGTGCAAACATTCAAGTAATAATAGGCTGGTTAGAACCTTATGATTTAGGTGGACATTTTATTTCTTTCAATAATAAACATGTAGGATGTTTAAACTGCTTATATTTTGATGAAAAATCAAATAAAAGTCTTACCCCTATGTATAAATATGTACAATCTGGACAGCTAATTGCTAAAAATATTACAGGGTGTGCTGGTGCATTTACCCCCTTCTCTTCTTTAAATTGCATGAAGCTAGCAAGCTATATTTCTGAATATGTCCTGAATCAACAATTAGGATTTGTTTCTATTTCTGGCGACAATCAGAATGCAAATAAAAATGGAATAATTACTACCCCTTTTTATAATTCAGTAAATAATTCAAATGGAATTAATATATTGAATTTAAAAGAAATTTATAAAGAAGTATGCCCATGTTGCAATACATAACTCAAGGGAGGATTAAATGTGACACACCTACAGGCCAAGTCTTTATTATTCAAGCAAATGTTTTAAAGAGTTTAAAGCAATTTATACAATTAGAATCAGATTCTCCAGAATCGGGTGGCATTCTAATTGGAAGAACAGACATAGAAACTAAAGCTAAAATCATTGAAAGCTTTACCTCTCCTATGGAAGGAGACTGTCAAACACGTATGTCTTTCTTTAGGTCAAAGTCCCACCAATATGCTTTAATACAAGCTTGGAACGAATCTAAAAAATTCTATAATTTTCAAGGCCTATGGCATACACATCCTGAAGATGTACCAACACCCTCTCCAACCGATTTAAGGGATATAGATACTGTTCTAAATGGCATTACCAATCTTAATGACCCAGTTTTATATTTAATAATCGGAAGAGTAAAAACTGGAATCTGGATTGGTAGAAAAAATTTTAAAATCAAACTGTTAGGTTATATTGAGTTAAATTGAAAATGCAACTAGACCCATCCCTAAGTTTACAGACTTCTTTATCAGCAATAGATGATTTATCAAATGCAAATAAATATATAGAAGAAATTTTAAAGCATATTTGTATAGATTCATTAGGTGTATTAGTTGATGAAGAACGTAAAAATATAATTTTTGTCTTATTGAAAAATAAAAGCCCTGAAAGTTTTTTCCGTATAATTCTCAATTATGATGATACTTTAACTTTTGTCCGAAGATTGCTTGCCAAAAAAATTTCCATTTATGCACGCTTTCTTCAAGGTCACATAATTGATGCCCACACTCTACATGATTTTGAAAAGTTAAAAGAAACATGGAATTTAACCTCCTCTCAAGAGAGCGAAGTTAAAGATGTAGATTTTGTTCCTAGAAAGATTCCTAAACAAAAACCAAACCCTGTAAACCAATTAGAATATTTCATAAAAAGAATTTTTGATTTTGAGCATCTTACAGGTAGGGGTAACGATTTATCTGAAAAAGATAAAAACCAGATTTATCTCTCAAGTCATGGCCGATGTATGTTTAAAGGATGTGGTGCAAAATTAAACATAGATGAAATAACTGGATTTGAAGGTACATATGGCGTTTTAGCTCATAATGTTGCAGCATCAGAAAATTCTACTCGCGGTATCCCCTTCTTCTCATATCAACTATCAGATGATCCAACGAATATTTTATTATTATGTGAAAAACATCATAGGTTAATTGATAAAGTTGCTGGCGCAGAATATACAGCTTCAAGACTCTCGCAAATGAGAAGTAATTTCACAGCACAATGCGAAGATTTATTAGATTCTTTAAGCTTTACTCCTATGCCAGTGTATTTATTTTTCTGGCCCGTGAATCGCAATATTCCTCAGTCTCCTTCACGACGTGATATTGCAAGCTGCCTTCTCCCATTAAAATCTATTTTGCATAAAGATAAGACACTAATTCATGAACCATTACCAGCTCATTTAAGAGCTTCAGCTGATGAGTTCTATAAAAAGTATTTTTTAGAAGAATTTGAAGTTCAAACAGAACAATTACTTAGGGAAACTAAATTTGATGATAAGAGAGTAGCTATTTTTGGCTTCGGCCCTATGCCATGCCTAATAGCATTAGGAAGTAAATTAGGAAATAAAGGGAAATTTATACCTATGCTTATGTATAGGGATGGAAGTTGTTGGATGTGGCCTGATCTTATATGTACAACCAAAGCGTATGAAATTAATAATTTCAGTGAAATAGAAGATTGTACTGAAATTACTATTAGATTGAATCTCACTGCTGATCCAGAAACCTCTAAAAATAAGGCTGTTGAATTAGGACATCCGGTAATTAATATTACTGCTAAACCAGAATATATGGGGAATGGAGCAATAAGAAATCCTGAACGAGGACTAAGTTTCATGCAAGATATTCATGCGTTATTTCATAGTCTAACAGATAAAGGAATTACCAAAATTCATGTCTTACCATGTGCATCCAATGCTGCTTGTATATGGTTTGGACAAGCATTTGATCTGCATCATCCTGAAATGGTTATTTATGATTACTTAAATAATTCAATGGTTCCAAGACTTCAAATTCGAAATAATGGAAGCAAGAATGAAATCGCTGTAATTTAAACAGTATATTTGATAGTACTTTCATACCATTAGATTTAAATATGACATTAGTAAATGGAGTTTAGCTCTAATGGGGCTTTGTTGCATAAATATCTAAGACTATGATTTTGTTTAATTTATTTTTGGATTAAAATTTAAACAAATCCTTAAAAATCAGTATCTTGAAGAATGTTTATACAACAAAGCCGTTTTAAACTAAAAAATGTTTGTAATACTATTTTATTTAAATCACTCTGCGATCTAGGTATTAAATTTAAGACTTTCCATGGTTTTAAATAATCTTGCAGATTTTTTTGTGGTTCGAGAATATTTAAATCTTTATTAATATCAAAATTTGAGGGAATTCCATTTGTATTTTTTGCTAATAATTCCTTAACTAAATTTGTTGGAATAGCTCCATTTAAATGAACGTGTAAATCACCCTTAGGAAGATTCACTATCATATCTTCATTAATTTTTTGTAGTGCAGACATAAGTGTAGAAATTAATATAGCTGATTGAATTTTATCATAAAATCTATTTCCAAGTTATTTATTTTTAAATTTTTCTATTTCAATTCTGAATGGCTTTGTTGCACAAACCTATCTGTAAAGGGTTTTTCAGCGATATAATTTTCAAATGAAGAAGCCTACACACAAAATCTACCGCACAACCAATTGGCCCGCATATAACCGAGCACTCATGAGTCGAGGAAATATTGCCATTTGGTTTGATCCTGCTACGCAATGATATGCTCCATCAAAAGGCAAACAAGGGCGAAATCAAATCTACTCCGACGCAGCCATCCAATGCTGCTTAATGATTAAATCCTTATTCCGTCTGTCTTTACGTATGGTCACTGGCTTTGTGCAAAGTCTGATTAAACTTTGCGGATTAAATTGGATAGCTCCAGATTACACCACGCTTTGTAGAAGACAAAAGCA
>NZ_JBSXNI010000032.1:0-11481 GCF_056857555.1 Acinetobacter sp. L-24
ACGCTGGTATTGGCGTAATCCTACAGATTTACATTCATGGCATATGGATGAGACTTATATCAAAGTGAAGGGGCGATGGACTTACCTGTATCGTGCAGTTGATCAACGTGGTCATACGATTGACTTTTACCTTTCCGCTAGGCGGAACAGTAAATCAGCCTATAGTTTTCTAGGAAAGATATTCAATACGGTGAAAAAATGGCAAATTCCACGGGTCATCAATACAGATAAAGCAGCGACCTATGGCCATGCTTTATCACGATTAAAGCGAGAAGGAAAATGTCCACCAGACCTTGAACACAGGCAGATTAAGTATAAAAATAATGTCATTGAATGTGATCATGGTAAGTTAAAGCGGATCATCAGGGCCACAATAGGATTCAAATCTATGAAGACGGCTTATGCCACAATTAAAGGTATTGAAGTCATGCGTGCACTACGTAAAGGACAAGCATGGTCATTTTATTATGGTCAGCCTCAGGGTGAAGTGTGTCTAATCAACAGGGTTTTCGGTCTCTAAGCACTTTTTAAAGGGAACTTCATCGACTCAAATCTCTATTTGCAACAGTGCCAATTTAAATCATTATCTTTGGAATAATTTTGTTCCTTGTCTTTCATTCGAGAATCAATTTTTTGATTCTCATAAAATTTCTCTGCTCGTTCTTCTGCTAAAGGTATGCCTAGATCCCTTTCTTCTAAACTAAGTTCTAAAGGAGACGGGGTAGGGGGGACACTTTTTTGAATGAATACTTGTTCTAATTCTTCTTCAAGTACAATTGGAATATTATATTCTGTAGCTAATCCTTTTACCTGGTCTTTAAATGTTTCACTGCCGTAGACCTGCACCGTACCATATTTCTCTTTTGCTAGAAGTAAAGCATCAAGAATGTGATTATTCTTTTCACTTACAACAGCAATATATGAAGCATCTTTTGCTTCAATGAATGCAGTCTCGTGCTGATCTAGATAAAATTTATGTCCAAACTTATATTCTATGACATATTTTTTCCTAGAGGAAAACATCATTTTAGACTGCTGAGAAGGTATAGAAGTTTTTTTTGAAGATGCTAAGGTATTCAAGCGTTCTACTTCTTGTTTTTTCTGAAATTTGAGTCTTCGACTGTGTTCAAAGTATTGCAGCATTTGTTCAAACTCCGATTCAGCTAAATTTTCAGGAAGTCTGATTGTTCTCTTCTTTTCAGCCTTAGGCACAAGCTCTAATTCTAGTGTTGAAGATGAAGATGTAGGCTGTGAATTGTACTTCTGTTCTTTTGGTTGCTTGAGTGGAGAAATTTGTAGACTGAAATATAGTTGCCAACAATATTCAATATCAGATGAATTGAAATATTGCTTATTCAGTTCTTTGGGCTGAGTATAAATCAGTTTTTGAATCCTAAGTTTTAAGGTCTTTAGATCATCTTCTTTAAGATCAGGCAATTTCTTTTGATTAATACAACTTTCTAATGTTGATTGAAGTAACACCATTGGTATACCGCAACAATTTAAGAGCAAACAAGTTTTAATAATGGCAGTACTTTGAGGTGCGTGGGTAGTTTTAAATCTTTTAAATAATTCAGTAAAGCAAGATTCGATATTGTTTTGAGACAAACGTTCAAAACTTGGTAAAGCCCTTTCTTTATTTACATCCTTGATATCTTGGGCTCTATGTTGCAAAGCTATATGGAACAAGTCTTTAAATTCTGACGAGCCTCTGAGAGTTCCTTTCTGATTAGGATCCAGTACTTTGATACATTGTTGCAGCCGGGTGAGAGAATAGTTGCTAAAGACGAGGATCCCATATTGATTTTGAATGGCAATAGGTTCATGCGGTTGATGCCAATCGAAAATGATTCTTGCTGTTTTGATCTTTGGATTATCTTGGCAAATAAAATTTTTAGATTGACGTTGGTCAAATAAAAATTGTTGTTGCATAAGCAAGTAATGTGAAGGGGGGAAAAATTTTAAAAAATCTGCATAAGATGTGATTTTCGATGAATCAAAACTTGTGGAAAATGGAAAGCATTTTTTCAGCGTTTGAGATGTATTTTCACTTAGGTTTTTATGTTGAGCGTTATATTTTTTTCTTTGTGATGCTCTCGAATTAATTTGATCCGCGTGATGATGATAATGTAGTAATGTAAAAATGGCATCAGATGATTGCTCTGGAAATTTTTGTTGTAAGTCTTTTAAAAAATGCTGTTTATCATGCTTATAATTTTCATTTTTAAAAGAAATTTTTTGATATTCATCTTTACGATTTTTACTAATTGAATCCTTTTCTACTTTTAATTTTAAATAAACGTCATGGAGATCTTTAACTAGAAAATCTTCATTTTTGAACAAATGATAAGAATGTAGTGTCGTTTTTGCTGATTGGACGTGCTGAATATTATCGCTTAACTTGATCAGAGGAATTATTTTGTGATCGACATCATGATGAGTAAAATCCCCCCATCGTTTTTCTAAGTTTTTCAGAGTGACTTGTTTATTACAAAATAATGAGGCTTTAAAGGTGGGTGTTTGCTTTTCACTTGTCTGAATTTTAAAAATACTACCATTACGTTTTTTTTCATACAAAATTCCAATTTCGGCTAATCGCTGGTGCCAGTCTTTCCAGTTTTTAGCGCTGTTCATTACCTGCTGGATATTATTTTCAATATAGTGTTGATAGTTTATTCCTACCGCAATTTCACTGCTCATTCGACTTTTTTGTTGATGTCGATGTTCTTGATCTCGAATTTTCGAATAAATTTTTTCAGCATCAGGCTGAGGTACATAATCTGGATTTTTATCACACTGTCCAGTTTCATGGTTATAAATGAAAACTGGATTAGGTTCCGGCTCCCAGCCCTGTTTTGCTTCAATTTCTGCAGTAGCTCGATGGACTGCATTCAAAATCCACCCCACACCAAGATCAATGACTTTATTTTCATGGTGTTCATTTTTTTTGAACGGATGAACTTTATTGACGATTAAATGAAAGTGCACATTGTCTGTATCCAGATGCATTGCATATTGCATTTGCAACTCTTCTGCACCCAGATGTTTTGCTAAAATATCGATCTGTTCTTCAAGTTGTTCAACAGTTGGAACTTCAAATTTTTTAAAACTTCCGACCATATGTACGATTGGGTCAATCACACGAGAGTTCAAACTGGCCGTTTGTGACATTTCAATTTTTTGATATTTCAATACGATTGGGTCAATCACATGAGAGTTTGAACTGATAGTTTTCGACGTTTCAGTTTTTTGATAGATAGGAACCTCTAAAAAGTTTCTCGAGTTTGAATAGACACGTTTTTCAGAAAGTAAACCTTCATCAAAACCAGGATGAAGCTGATTAATATACTCTGGTAGATAATTAATACGCGTTTGCTTCGGATGCTGAATATAATCAGATAATCCAGTCACGCGTTCATCAATTGATGAGTCAATCGGGTTGGGAATGACTTTAATAATCATATCTTATCCAACCTATCATTGAGTTTACGTACAGTCATTTTGATCTCAGTGATGAGCTGTTTTATTTCCTCTAATTCATAAAGAATGAGTTGTGTATCTTTGAGTTTTTCCAAAAGTTTTGTCAGTAAAATTCCGGTAACTCTTACATCATGAATTTCCTGTTTTTCTAATAAAATGATTTGAGATTCATTAAAAATTTTCTTGCGTAAATAATCTGCTTGATTCATGTGTAGGACTTCACAGGAAGCTGTAATCTGCCGATACTCATCTTCTGTGAGCCGAATAATAATTTGTTTGTTTCTTAAAGGCTTTTTCATTTTTTTCTACTATATACAAATTGAGACCGAGCGAAGCGAGCTCGATATTTGTGAAATGGACGATGTGATATACATCGTCCCATCCTGTACTTTTTTCGGTCCATTGGATGTAATGAATATGATGAAAATCATGCTTGTTTTTTCTTTTTGTTCTTAGCGCAAAAGATGACTTTTTTCAGTAATTTAAAAATCAAAAAAGGGTCATGTTTTGCCATTTTTGTTCAGGGATATATTCAGAATAATTGGCTTGTACATTTATTCCTAAGGAAGAAATATGATGCAAGATCAGAATAGTTTAAAATTCGATAGTGAAAATCCAGATAATACAAATTCTGTATTCCCAACAGAGAATTCTCTTGAAGTTGTAACAGCAAAAGAAGAAAAGCCTTCAAGATATGTAGCGAAGAACCAAAAAATTTATAGCATTAATGATGCTAAAAAATTTGAAGATATTCTTCGTCGTCATCTAGTCAAAGTGAATGAAAAAACACTCACGCGAAATGAATTGCTTTCTCAGCATAAGACAACTTTATTTCAACTTTTTGAGGAGGGAGTAACAGTAGAGGAAATCCTGACTTTTCTACAAGAAAACAATTTCACAGGTATTACTGCTGAGAATTTACAAGAAATTTTAAAAAAGAAAAAATAAATTATGGTGTGGAATAAGATCAGGATTACTAAGTATTCATGAGTTTATTTTACACAAAGCAATTGGTCCCATCGAAAGTAGTTTTGGCTCAGTTGATCACGAGACATATTCCAGTTTCTATTCGGTAGCATACTTGCACCCATGGCAAGCTTGGTTTTCCCAAACTTATGATGGATTTCGTCAAGTGAATCCATCAAGTTGTTGTCTACGGTTACTTGTTTCATGTTCGTGAATAGGTCATAAATATGGTTAGCTTTAGGCTCTAGACAAGTCAATATTACGCCACACTTTTTGAAGCCTACATCTTTCTGATATAAATCATCTATCATTTTTATGGCAATCTTACACAGCGTTAATACGTTATCCGTAGGTTCTGGCAAAGTAAGTGCTGCAGACTTACTGTAATAGGGTCTATGCGTGTCAAATGGATTGGATTGTACGAAACCAATCATGTAACCACACAACATATTCTCTCCTCTTAAGCGAGCTACTGCATCTTGAACATAGAGACTCATAGCCTCTTTAAGATCATCAATATGATAAATCCTTTGGCCAAATGAACGACTTGCGACAATCTGCTTTCGGGGGGCTTGGGTATGTTCTAACTCGATACAAGAGACACCATGTAATTCAAGTAACGTTCTATGCATAACAATGGAAAATTGATCCCTGATCATGAAAGGGGAGGCCATTACGAAATCCAGCACGGAATAAATATTAAGACTATTTAGTTTGTTTGTATGTTTCCTACCTACGCCCCAAATTTCACCTACCTCTATCGTTTCATATAAGCTTTCTATAGCACAATAATCCATGGCAACCAGATTGCACACACCATTGAAGTAGGTATTCTTTTTTGCAATATGATTTGCCATTTTGGCTTCAGTTTTAGTCCTACCTAAGCCAATACATACGGGTAAGCCGAGCCAGGTAAAAATACGCTGACGAATCGTCTGTGCATAATCAGTCAAATCATACTTCTTGGTATAAGCAGTCAAGTCCAAGAAGCATTCATCAATTGAATAGATCTCTTGTTCTTCAGGAGTTACAAAGTCAGACAGGACCTTCATGAATCTGCGAGACATTTCTGCATATAAAGCATAGTTACTTGAGAGCACCTGGACCTTATGCTGCTCTACAATGTCCTTAATTTGAAAGAAGGGCACCCCCATCTTGATACCTAAATCTTTGGCTTCCTGGGAGCGTGCTACAGCACAGCCATCATTATTTGAGAGGACAATCACAGGTTTGTTGTTCAGACCTGGATTAAAGATACGTTCACAACTGACATAGCAGTTGTTGATATCTACCAGAGCAAATATCTTGTTGGTATATGCCATATGATGAAACCAAGAGAGTAGTTATTTACGTTTCCTGAACGGTTTAATGACATAAGTCACTACACCCCAAATCACCATCTCCTGGCCATCTCTAAGATGGATATCAGAGCAATCAGGATTCTCAGCTTTAAGCCAGTGATAGTCACCTTCAATCATCAAGCGCTTAACAGTAAAGTCATTGTCGATTAGAGCGATAACGATATCTTCATGTTTGGCTTCAAGGCTACGATCAACGACAAGTTCATCATCAATTTCGATACCTGCATCTCTCATGGAAAGAGAGGCCACTTTTACAATAAACGTCGTAGCCTCATTGCTAATGAGGTGTTCATTCATATCTAATGTTTTGTCGACATAATCCTGAGCAGGGGAAGGAAAACCAGCAGCAATCTTCTCGGCTGCTAAAGGAATTTGCATGTAAGTGGATGGCTGTACCGGAGTGATTAAAGCGACATCATTAAAGCATTGGCTATCTGCTTTGTTCAGATAATCTTTAATCTCTACGACCTTAGATAAAGGTACTCTTACAGTTTTGGTAGGTTCATTGTATTTCAGTTTTCTACCCGCACCTTCTCTGATTCCCCCACGCTTGTTGTTCATAACTTATCCATTATTTGATTTTGTGACGTAATCAGATAGTATACTTTTCTTCATTTGAAAAACAATAGAATCTGGATAAACGGTTAATATAAAAAGTATAAATTTAGGGATACTTCTAATTCTATAGATCTAATTCTTTATCAGTGAGCTGTATACAAAGTAGCTTTGGATGAACATTAGATGAATTTAGATCCTGTAATAAAATAGCTTCTGATAGAGACTTAGAAATTTTCAAATGATATGTAATTATGATTTATATAATCCCCTTTAATGCTTCTACTGGATTTTAGCCCAGAGATGAAAGGGAGAGGTGCTTAAGGTAATAGCCTGCTACTTTAGGACTTTTCCAATCATATTATCTGATAGCTATACTGATGTTTGTTCACAAGTAACTGTTGGTATTCTTTAAAAGTCAGTACTTTAACCTGGAAAAGCTTCTACGGCCTTAAGTACAGAAAGTAGTCCATTCATACTTTCCATCTGTTCTATAGGAACTCCTCCAGTTAATGAATTAGGGGAGTTGAGAAAATGATGCATCCATTTAATATCACCGCCATTCAGGCTATAAACAGCTCTGTAAATCCGAATTACGATTAGTGCTATTTCCCCTTGTTGAGAATTCGGATCTAAGGTTTTTAATTCAGAAAATTCACCATCAACACCTTCCAGATGCAGAATTTTTAAAAATTGCTCTGGCTTTAGTCCAAGTTGTTCAGCAGCTTTCCAGGACGCTTTAGCCAAAAGTCTGGATCTATCTATTTGTTGTGAATGTGGACTCATGATCGTGTCCTTAATATAAGAAACCGTTCTTTTTACATTACATTAAAATTAGGAAGGTGGCCTAAATTTTCTTCAATTGACCAGTTTTGATTATTCCTAAATAGACATCTTTGATGGCAAGTTAAATAAGAATATTAATATGATAAGAAATATATAAGGCCTAGATGTTATATCCAAGTTTTATGAAGTGTATTGAATCTTAAAAATTCTTATTTCGAAGGCTAGATAAGGTACAGGTGAGGAATGTTTATAGGCATTGCCTATAAAGTCGTTATGAACTAACGTTTAATATTTGCTATATAGCTAACATTGCATATAAATTATGCAAGATTCGCTATATGGCTAATACAATATTGTGAAATCGGAAAATATTATGGCTTCTAGAAAAGAGATTGGAGAAAAAATAAAATTGGCCAGGAAAAAACTCGGCTATACACAAAAGACTGTATCGGAGAAATCTAGGGTCAATAAAACAACAATTTCTGAGATTGAAAACGGTCATTTCACTGGTTCATTTGACTTATTTGAAAAAGTACTTAGTTGTGTCGACTTACAGTTCGAAGTCGTACCCAAAAAGCACACATTACCTCAATGGGAGGAAATCGAGTTTTTATTCAGAGAAAATTGAAGTAAAAAATGGCGGATTAACTTTCATTCTATATGTTATTCCTAAGTAGAAATGTCCTACCTTAAAACCAAATAGAAATGTCCTATACAGACATTTCCAAGTCAAGCACAGGATTCAGATTTCGTTCTTTGATTACTGTTTTCTGTGCACGCCTGCTTGGCATCTTTTGAGAACGATTGCGTTTATTTTGTTGTTCTAGTTCTTCATGCTGCTGTTGAATATGGGCTAATACAGAACCCAAACGTTTATTTTCAACAATCTCTCGCTGGTTGAGCTGACTTAATTTATCGAAGATGCTGTAATTGATTTTTCTTCCCTGATATTCAATCGCGACTGTACTATCCGGGTATTCCAGAAACTCAAGATACTTGCCAATCAATCTTTGGTTTTCTTCCGTGTTTTCCAGGAGATATACGCATTTATCATAAGTGATCGTCAGGCTATTCGTGACTCTGCGGGGTTCACGCCAGGTAAAAATATCATCTAATTCTTCGGCTGTTTCAGTGACAGTCCGGTGTAGATCCTTGGGATTAAAGGCCATCTTGGCAAGCTTCTGATTGAACTGCTCAATGAAGCAGGGTAGCCAGGCATTGGCTTCGGCAATCGAACTGATGCCTTCCAGACGCATTTCTTTGATCAGACGGTCCTGAAGCGTTCTATTGGCTCGTTCTACACGGCCTTTGGCCTGTGGTGAATTAGCGAAGATAATATCGATATTCAGGGTGCTGAGTACGCGCCCAAACTGGGTAATCTTGGTGTCTTTCTTACTGCTTTGATTCACCCTGAAGACTGAATGTTTATCGCTGTAGAAGGCTAAAGGCTTACCATGCTGCTCAACATACAAACGTGTTGAAATCATATAGTCAAAGGTTGATTCCGACTCACAGAAGCGTAAATGCTGCAATTTTCCTGTAGCATCATCGATAAATACCAGCAGACAGCATTTAGGGGCTCGACCTTCAAACCAGTCATGGTGTGAGCCATCGATTTGGATCAGTTCACCATAACAGTCCCGGTTATAACGAGGCTGATACGGGCGTTTCAGACGCTTGGATCGAGGAATCCATAAATCGGCTGCAATCATCCAGGAACGTAGTGTTTCTACTGAAAGATCGAATCCATGTACGGTGGTGAGCTTTTCATGCGCTAAAGTGGGTCCGAAACCATGCAGTTGATCAGAAACAATATTGAGGCACTTGAGTCTGAGCTCTTCAGGAAGCCTGGAATTGCTGATTTGACCACGACCGGCATGGGCTAATGCAGCTGGGCCTTGAGCTTTGTATTTTTGCAATAAACGCCTGATCTGACGCTCTGAAATATGAAGTAGCTGAGCAGCTTGGGACTGGGTTATGCGTTGATCACAGATTTCCTGCAAGACCGACAATCGTTTAAGTTCTTTATCCGACATAGACACCAACATATCAAACCGTCCGCTAAGAAAATTGCAAAAGTGCATATTCTAAAAGCGGACATTTCTACTTTGGATTTACACTACAATTTCGCATAAGAGATTTTATGTTAAATAAATCATCTAAAGGCCCAGTGTAGAGGCCTTCTATAGATCCTATTTATTATCTTAAATCTATCACTAAATTGGATTGGCGCTAATTAATGCTTTGCTTTTCAAAATAGCAAAAGAATCATCATGCTTACTTAATACATCTATGAAAGCTGGAATTGTTTCTGCATTTAATAAATAAGGATTAAATTCATCATTATGATAATTTTTAAAGAATTCGATTACCTCTTTATGAATCATGGCATATTTCATGTGCCATGAAGAAAAGAAACATTCTTCAATATTTTCAAAGTACAAGACTTCGCAATTTTCATGACGTGGATCTTTTAAAATCTTTTCATAGAATAAATGCTGTACTTTATCTTTTTGGCCTTCTAAGCATTGCACAAAGTAATTATTTCCATAATATAAAGCACCATAAATTTTATTTAATGAATTAAAATCAAGAGCTTCTGCCAAAATATCACACAATTCACTTACTGGATTAGTCTTACTTTTAAACTTACTTACATATAATAATCTTACATCATTCATAGCTTTTCCCTTTATCGGAATTTATTAAACTTTAATTAATACAATTAGTTATAAATAAATGGCATAAGCTTAAAAAATGGTCCTAAGATTTTTTAGACTTCAAATGACACTTGCTCTGGTTAAAGAACTTGCACTGAAGATAAATTAAGTTTTTCAAATATATGGCCTTTATCAAATAGTAGTTTTGGGACTAATTGATGAAGCTGAATGTACTTTAATTGACAGCTATGAAATAGCTGTTTCTCCAACCTTAATAAGGCTCAAAATGGAGTAGTACGCAGAAATCTTTTAATTTTAAGAAACTAAAATGACAGTCATTCGTTCTTTAGAACATTTAACTGAGATGGCGTTAGATAAAAAGCCATAAAAGAGATAGGAGGACTACGACATCTTCTTAATGAAGCGCAATATAAGGGATATAGTGAATAGCCACTAATTTTGTAGACACCTTTTAGTTAGATAAAATGGCTAATTAACGAGGTGCTTATGAGCAGTAAACGATATCCTGAAGAATTCAAAATTGAAGCAGTAAAGCAAGTTACCGAGAAAGGTTATAGTGTGGCCGAGGTTGCTGCGCGTTTAGGTACAACTACACATAGTTTATATGCCTGGATTAAACGCTATGATCCTCAACAACCCAAAGTTACTCAATCAGCAGATCCAACTGCAGAGCTAGCAAAGCTCAGAAAAGAACTGCAAAGAGTAACTGAAGAACGGGACATCTTAAAAAAGGCCGCGGTGTACTTCGCAAGCCAGTCCAAATGAGGTACGCCTTTATTCGGGACAACCAGCATATATGGCCGATCCGTCGTTTGTGTTCAACTCTAGATGTTCATCATAGTGGTTATTATACATGGCTAAAGCAGCCTATCAGCAAGACAGCCCAGAAACGGCAACAACTTTCAGGACTGATTAAACAGTTTTGGTTAGAATCTGGTGGGGTTTACGGCTATCGCAAGATTTACTGTGATCTGAAAGATGTTGGTGAGAATTGTGGGATTAATCGAGTGCATCGGTTGATGAAAGTTGATGGACTTAAATCACAGCGTGGCTATCGCAAACCTAGAACTCATGCAGGTACTCCGTCGGTTGTTGCTGCAAACACTTTAGACCGCCAATTTAATCCAGCACAGCCGAACCAACTATGGGTGACTGATATTACCTATATTCGTACCCATGAAGGATGGCTGTATCTCGCAGTGGTAATCGACCTGTTCTCACGACTTGTAGTTGGCTGGTCTATGAAATCCAGAATTACGACAGATCTGGTTTTAGATGCGTTATTAATGGCTCTATGGCGGAGAAAACCACAGAATAAAGTTCTGATTCACTCTGACCAAGGCAGTCAATATACGAGCCATGAATGGCAAACATTCCTTAAGCAGCACAATCTGGAATGTAGTATGAGTCGCAGAGGAAATTGCCATGATAATGCTGTTGCTGAGAGTTTCTTTCAGTTGTTAAAGCGAGAAAGAATTAAGAAGAAACTATATGCATCAAGAACTGAAGCTAGGTCTGATATCTTTGAATATATTGAGATGTTCTACAATTCAAAACGCAGACATGGTTCCAATGGTCAGCGTTCTCCATTAGATTATGAAAAGGCCCATCAAAAGATGGTTAGGTGTGTCTAGAATTTTGGTGGCTATTCA